>NZ_JAUBUG010000167.1:0-2682 GCF_036705345.1 Microcoleus sp. B3-D2 | reverse complement strand
TTGACGCCTTTGGCACTTTGACAATGAGGGCAAAGCATCGGCTGATTCCATGACATCATTCTCTATTATGCAACACCTATTCGATTGATTTTAGGCAAAAAATCCTTGATACTTATCATGCTGAACCCATTTCACAAAAAGCAATAGCTAAGCGTTTTTCTGTAGCCCTGAGTTTTGTACAAAAATTGCTTAAACAATATCGTGAAACAAAAAACATTACTCCGAGAACTGACCGATGTGGAGTCAAAGGCAAACTGAATGCGGAGCAACTACTCATCTTGGCGGAATTGGTTGAAGGAAATAATGATGCAACTCTTGAAGAACTCCGTTATTTACTTTATGGAAAAATTGGATTTTCCGTTAGTAGAGCAACAATAGGAAGAATGATAAAACTCTTAAACATTACTGTAAAAAAAAAACTCTCTTCCCTTCAGGTAAAGGGACTGAGCGAGTTCAAATCCGGCGATGTGAGTTCTGGAAAACAATTAAAAACTAAGGTTTGAAAGACTTAATATTAATTAACGAATCGGGAGTTAATTTGACCATGGTTAGGTTATATGCTAGGTATGCAAAAAGGTGAAAAACCAAAGGGGCCAAAACCAACTAAACGTGGCAAAAATGTCTCAATAATTGGAGCAATGTCAGTCAATGAAATTTTGACATCGGTTAATCTAATAGGCGAAACTGATGCAATTACATTTGAAGCTTTTATTATCAGAAAACTCGTACCACAACTCTGGAAAGCGGTTTGTGTGGTGATGGATAATTGTCCTATTCACCTGGGAGAAGAAGTCAAAAAAGCGATTGAAAAGAAAGGCGCCAAATTAATATAATTATTACCTTATTCACCAGATTTTTCACCAATTGAGAATCTGTGGTCAAAACTTAAAATCATTCTCCGTTCTATCAAGACTAATAATTATCAAGAGTTAGGAAAATCCATAGAGTTTGCGTTCGGACAAGTTACATCGTCAAATATTTTTAACTGGTTTACACACTGCTGTTATTGTACCTCATCTTTCTGAGAAAGGCTATAAGAACGGTCGGCAAAGTAATTAGTTGGTTTTTTTCTATTTACTTTTTTGTTATGCTAGGAACCTTTTTATTCCTCTCTTACACAGAGAGCAAGCTATACCAGCTAGGTGCTATAGTTTCCTCTATAGAACCCATTTGACATCTTATGAGGTTTTGAATTAAGGTACTCCTCAGCATCTAAAATCCAATGCTAATGGCGTATTCCAGTGACCTGACTGATGCCTGGGGGGGTGACAACCAGCCTGAAACCTAGAGGTGGTGAGGATTGAGCCAATGTGTGCTAAAAAAAATAGGCAGCATAATTGTTACACGCTTGCCTATCCAAAAAATAATGATACCAACATTTTACCAGACTCATTTAAAAAAACAACTGACGAAAGCTAAGTTTCTTGTAATGACAACTTTACTATCTGTGATGCAATCAGAAAAACAAGTGAGGTTAGAACGACTGGCACGGGTATTTCCTTATCCAATAACAACGGAAAGTCGGCGCAGAAAACTACAAAGGTTTCTGGATTTACCAAATTTAACTATCTCATTAATTTGGTTGCCATTAATTACTTATTGGTTGACCACTTATTGCCCCATTGGTACTCGTTTATCAATTGCAATCGACCGCAGTCAATGGGGGTGCATTAATCTGTTTATGGTTAGCCTGATCTGGGAGCGAAGAGCAATTCCATTATACTGGTCACTGTTGCCCAAATTAGGAAACAAAAACGGAGAGTCACAGACTACCAATCTACAGCAAGTTTTACCATTATTTTCAGAATATAAAGTCATCGTTTTAGGAGACCGTGAATTTTGTTCTGTTGATTTGGCAAACTAACTTAAGGAAAAGGGTGTGTCTTTTTGCTTAAGACTAAAAAAGAATCTTTGTATCGAAACAGAACATTTAGTTTGGCAACGGTTGGATGAATTAGGGATAGTACCAGGAACTTCTTTGTATTTTCAAGGAAAAAGAGTGAGGAAAACTCGACCTGTTACCGGATTTGCTCTGGCTTGTAAGTGGAGAAGGAACTCTGGGAAATATCAAGTTAAAGAAGCTTGGTTTATTCTCACAGATTTACGCTCACTGCCAGCAGCCATCAATGCTTATAAGCAGCGGATGGGCATTGAAGAAATGTTTCGAGACTGTAAAAAAGGAGGCTATGATATTGAAGGAACAAGCCTCAAAGAGAACAGACTTATTAACATGATTCTGCTCATGACACTGGCGTACAGTTCAGCAATATTTCAAGGCACGCTCACTGAAGAAAAAACAGGTACAAAAATATGTATCTCGTCGCAAATAACCCAAGAAAAAATATCGCAGACGGAGTACATTTGGTGTTGGGTTAGATGGAGAAAAGTGGGTTAATTATCTAGAACAATATTCTTTGGAGGTGGAACAGTTAATGAAGTTAACTCCTTCTAAACGCCGCTTTTATCAACAAGGTATGCGGGCTGCAACCCTTATACAGTCTATTTCGTAGACCTCTTTGTCACCCCCCCCAGGACTGATGCAGAATGGGAAATTTTTGAACCCTTATTGCAAGAGAGATTACCAACTAATACCATTTTCCTAAATTCCTGCTACAGATAAACCCTCTAATATGAATGGATATCCCGTCAAAGAAGCAATCACTTCGTTAGTCAGCTTTTTTA
>NZ_JAUBUG010000009.1:21125-120603 GCF_036705345.1 Microcoleus sp. B3-D2 | reverse complement strand
GGAAATTAGTTTCCACCCATTCCCCCCCAGATGTCAAGCCTGATTTTGTTAAGAAAGATGTGAGTAAGGCATAGCTTGGTAAGGGGGGGAATTAGAGGGGGGGTTCCCCCCTTGGTAAGGGGGGGAATTAGAGGGTGGATTATTGGGCGCGATCGCACTTATGCAATTATCCACCACTTGCACGTCTGCGGTTTCATAACCGCTCTCAACCGGAATTAAAGCATTTTGAATTGTAAAGCTCATAGATTTACCCTTTTTGTAAAATTACATTTATTTTTATTTTATTATTGCAGGGCACTAACATTTGCGCTCACCAAACTGGAATAAACTTAATAAATCATAAAATTTATCAAAAACTTACCCCGGATACTTAATTATAGTAAAGATTTAAGATATGACAAGTTAGTAACAATCAAATTCTTATAAGATTGAAATTGTTTTTGAGTAACAATCATATGAATCCTGATTCTCTCCGCACTTTGGGCGTACCGCCGAATGCTTGGAAAGTTGATGCCAAAATTGCCGATATCACCCGATCGCCGATCGCGCCTCAACCTGTTACCCTGGAAACAGAAACTAAAACCCTGCGTTTGGACTTAGCAAAAGCAGCAATGTTGGTGATAGATATGCAAAACGATTTCTGTCATCCCGACGGTTGGCTAGCACATATTGGCGTAGATGTAACGCCCGCCAGAACTCCAATTAATCCTTTAAAAAATTTGCTGTCAGAATTGCGATCGCACGCAGTACCAATTATATGGATCAACTGGGGAAACCGCCCCGATTTGCTCAATATTAGTGCAGCTTCCCGTCACGTTTACAATCCCACAGGCGACGGCGTAGGTTTGGGAGATCCGCTGCCAAAAAACAACGCACCTGTACTGATGGCAGGGAGTTGGGCGGCGCAAGTTGTCGATGAATTAAAACCCATACCGGAGGATATTTGCGTTGATAAATATCGGATGAGCGGCTTTTGGGATACTCCTTTAGATAGTATCTTGCGGAACCTCGGCAGAACTACACTTTTCTTCGGAGGAGTAAACGCCGATCAGTGCGTCATGGCTACGCTGCAAGATGCTAATTTCCTCGGTTACGACTGTATTTTAGTCAAAGATTGTACAGCTACGACATCTCCCGAGTATTGCTGGCAAGCTACTCTTTATAACGTTAAACAATGTTTTGGTTTTTTGTCGGATTCTCAGGCTATGTTAGAAGCAATTAAATAGTAGTCATCAGGGGAGTATCTCTCTGGAGTATAAAAAGCGTTTTTTAGGACTGTGAGAGTCCTGCACAGCAAAGCCTATATCTCGCTTCCTGCTCTGACAGCGAACTCTCCTGTGAAATTAATAAACTTTGGAGGTTGAGCGGCGGACTAATGACTCTGGATTTTCACTAATGACAGCAGAAACATAACCACTGACAACTAACAATAAAAAAATGACAAACCAGTGCGTGATTCCTGTTATAAAGTCTCCGAAAGACTACCAAGCATTTCGCATCAGTCCGGGCGATACTAATAGATTAGCTATCGTCTTCGATCCGGTAATAGCTAATGTTTCATTAACAGTTTGCGTGGAGATTTTCGATGTGGGGGGCAAAACTCCTCCCAACCGCCATCAATTTGCAGTAGAAATGTTTTTTGTAATCAAAGGAACAGGGCAAGCAACCTGCGACGGCAAAACAGTTGGTATTCAACCGGGAGATAGTTTGTTAGTGCCTCCAACAGGCACTCACCTAATTGAGAATACGGGCAGTGAACGTTTGTACACTTTGTGCATCATGGTGCCGAATGAGGATTTTGTAGAACTAATTCGCAGCGGCACACCAGTCGAACTCGATGAGGAAGATATGAGAGTTCTCAGGCGATCGGATGTACTCGTATCCTGCTAGGTTTGTAGTAAGGAGTTGAGCGCTTAGATGAAAACTATCTCATCAGGTTTGTAGTCAGGGCTTCCGTCCTTAGAAGAAGCACTAAAGCCCTTACTACAAACTTTTTTATTTGATGTTTTTTAGGATTTATGCTGAAACTTTGCCCGAAAGAAACAGCGTCAATGCTAACTAAAGATGCCGTTCGTTTAGATGCTGACATCTACCGCCCCGATGCGGAGGGCGAATTTCCAGTATTATTAATGCGGCAACCTTACGGAAGGGCGATCGCCTCTACAGTCGTATATTCCCATCCCGCATGGTACGCCAAACACGGCTACATCGTTGTCATCCAAGACGTGCGGGGACGCGGCACTTCCCAAGGCGAATTTAACCTATTTGTTAGCGAAACACAAGACGGTTTTGATAGCGTCAATTGGGCAGCTAATTTGCCGGGAAGTAACGGCAAAGTCGGAATGTACGGTTTTTCCTACCAAGGCATGACTCAACTCTACACTGCTGCTGCTAAACCGAGCGCTTTAATTACAATTTGTCCGGCAATGGTAGGCGGCAATTTATACGCAGATTGGGCCTATGAAGGCGGGGCGTTTTGTCTGCAATCAAATCTCGGCTGGGCAATTCAGCTAGCCGGAGAAACCGCTCGCTTAAAAGCCGATATTTCTGCCTATCAAGCCTTGTATGCAGCTTCGAGAAATTTCCCGCTATACGATACCGTGCCGGCGCGTCCTGAGATTATTAAAAATCTGGCACCAGACTCATATTACCACGATTGGTTGGATAATTATCGACCGAGCGAGTATTGGGAAAAGTTATCGCCAAACATCAAAGATTTAGACTTGCCAATGCTGCACGTTGGCGGTTGGTTTGATACTTATTTGCGGGGAACAATCCATCTTTATAAGGAAATGGCGAGCCGGAGTTCCTGTCCGCAGCATTTGATAATTGGCCCTTGGGCGCATTTACCTTGGGGGCGAAAAGTTGGAGCGTTGGACTATGGTTTTGCAGCTTCAAATCCGGTGGATGAGTTGCAAATTCGCTGGTTCGATCGCTTCCTCAAAGGAGTTGATACAGGGATATTAGACGAGCTGCAGATTACACTATTTGAGATGGGGAGAAATGATTGGCGGAAATTTGATAAATGGCCTAATAACAATCATAAATCTTATTTTTTAGCAAGTACCGGACTTGCCGCGATGAGAGAAGATGCGGGTATTTTAACAGAGAGGTGCGCGGATGTTTGCACTGATGATATATTCGTACATGACCCTTGGCGGCCGGTGCCATCATTGGGAGGTCACGCTGCATTTCCTGCAGGTGCGATGGAGCGATCGACTATTGACTGCCGCACCGATGTGTTAACATACACTTCGGCACCGCTAACAGCAGATTTGCACTTAGCTGGAGATATAATTGTCGAAGTATTTTGTACCGCCGATGGGCCGACTTTTGATTTGTGTGCCATACTTTCTGAGGTAAAAGATAGTGGCAGCGTTTACAATTTTAGTCAAGGTTACGTCCGGATGAATTCAGGTGAAACACCTGTAATAATTGTGCTGCAAGCAACTTGTATGCAAATTGCCAAAGGTAATGCGTTGCGTCTGAGTTTGAGTGCGGCTTGTTTTCCCGCTTACGACGTGAATCCGGGAAGTGGTGCACCTCCCGGTGAAGCGCGGGCGATCGATGCTAAAATTATCACGCTGACAGTAAGTTGTGGCGGGAATTGTCCCTCTCAAATTTTGCTGCCAATTCTCAATTAAACCTAGAATTTATTCAATTATGAGCATTATTTTTCACATCATCCGCAGCCAACAGTGGGAACAAGCAAAACAAGTTCAATCCTATCGCGGAGATACGCTAGATACTGAAGGATTTATCCACTGTTCGACACTGCCGCAAGTTCTTAAATCTGCTAATAAATTTTTTGTGGGACAAACAGGATTGTTGCTGCTTTGGATTGACTCGGACAAAGTGCAAGCTGAACTTAAGTATGAATTGGCTGCGGGTGAAAATTACCCGCACATTTACGGGCCGCTGAATGTTGATGCTGTGTTGAAAATTTTTGAGTTTGAACCGCGTGCAGATGGCAAGTTTGAATTACCCGAAGAATTAACAGCAAGTATAAATGAATAGGCTTAGTACGCTGTGAAGATAGTTCAAGAAGTATCACTTATTAGTCGCGGTAACTTTGAGGAGTCAGAAGAATGGGGAGTTATTAAAAATGAAATACGGATTGCTATTGACGCGATCGCCTGGCCTGTGGGTGCATCAAACTTTACGATCAATCCAACCAGGCACGGAAACGGTGTCAAACCTATCAAAAATGCTTGTATGGCTGCTCTTCATGACAGTTTTGGATGGCAGCTTGAAACTAAAATCAGATTTGCAACTAGAACCCCTGGACGAG
Source organism: Microcoleus sp. B3-D2 (assembly GCF_036705345.1). Lineage (NCBI taxonomy): Bacteria > Bacillati > Cyanobacteriota > Cyanophyceae > Oscillatoriales > Microcoleaceae > Microcoleus > Microcoleus sp. B3-D2. Next base: position 116,312 of record NZ_JAUBUG010000009.1, on the reverse strand, counting down.
TAGATGCTACCAAAATCTTAGACAATCATTTATTTGCATTTGAATGGGAAACAGGAAATATCTCATCAAGTCACCGTGCTGTTAATAAACTGGTTCTCGGTATTTTACGAGGGATTTTTTTGGGGACGGCATTAGTTCTGCCCAGCCGTAAACTCTACCCTTATTTGACTGATAGAATTGGCAATTATGAGGAACTAGAGCCTTACTTTGATGTCTGGCGTGCTGTTAACATACAAGAAGGTTTTTTAGCCATATTTGTCATTGAACATGATGCCCTTGATAGGAGCGTACCTACAATTACTAAAGGCACAGATGGTCGCGCTTTAATATAAAATGTTAGTTATCAAGAAAACAATTCTAGTTGGATTGACTCGCTTTGTTTAACTTTATTTTTGGTCTTTCCCCTCGCTGATTCCCAGTTTTCAACTTTTCCATTTGCCAAGTCTTGTAACCGCTTCACTGCAGGTTCAATATCGCCGATTTCTGTACCCAGCCAATACCTACCCAACTTCTCTGCTGCATAAAATGTAGTGCCAGAACCTCCAAAAGGATCGATTACAACTTGTCCTGGATTCGATGCCATAGCAATGATACGTTCCAGCATGATTGGAGCTAATTCGTTTGCTCCCCTTTTCTTGTGCTGTCGGTGTCTTACTGGCGGAATATCTGTCCACATTTCTTCAATTAAAGTCCACAGATTTTCTTCTCGAATATCTTCAGAAGCATTTTCCCAGACATCTTCGGGAGCATCCCAAACATCCATTAAGTTAATACCTTGAGGATTTAATTTTTTGCGGTGTCCGCCGTAATCTTTAATCTCTCCTCCGCAATGCCGGCAGACTTGAATCGGCGTATAAACTTTATTGAAAACTGCTGGTTCGCCTTTTGTGTAGTAAAGCAATCCGTAGTGTGCGGGAGACATTTTCTTGCCGCGAGGAAAAGCTTTAGGCATTCTACAAGCTATCCAGTGACGAAAGTTCATTCCCTCTTGGTTTAAATATGCACCGTACTCAATGCACCATTTAGGTAAGTTGAAAATAAATAGACTTCCGCCCGGTTTAAGCACTCGAATACTTTCTTTAAGCCACTGTTTTGACCAAGCAAGATAATCGCTGGAATTCAGCATATCGCTCGTACCTTTACCGTAATCTTTGCCGAGATTAAAGGGCGGATCGGCAAAGACAATATCTGCACAATAATCGGGAATAGCACCTAAAAACTTGAGACAGTCTTCCTGGTATAGAATGCCGTATTTGCTTTGATAAACCTCTCGCAATCCCCGTTCGGCGGAAATCACAGGTGATATCAGACTCAAAGGTTGCATTTAATTATTTTTATTTAATAAGCATCACTTCAATAATAGTAATTCTAGCCAGTATTGTCAAGAGATTATTGGAGCGATCGCACTGTTGCCACTATTGCAAAATATCAATGAACATCAACCAACTCTGCCGCCAATTTCAGCGCATCTTCGCGAGTCGCAATTTTCCCTTCCACCCGCGCTAATTGAATATCCATCAACAATTGACCGATGCGCGGACTTCTGGGCAAATTCAAATATTCCATTAAATCATTGCCGCTAACTAATTGGGTCGGATGAGCAATAATATCATCAGCATCCAGATAGCGATTAATTAACAGTGAAATCTCCTCAACCGCAACTCCCGCCGCCACCGCCAAAACCGCTAAAACTGGAAATACTATTCCTACATCCCGAAACAAAAAATACTGTTCTCGCAAAGACATTTCCGCGATAGGTTTTGCTTGCAATTTTGGCAAGTATTTCAAAAGCCCGATCGCACTTTTAATCTCCGCATTGCTGTACTTCAACCGCAGCAACTGAGTTTCAGCAATTGTCGGGTCGGAATCTGCCAAAACAGCCAACTTCGCAACCGCCAACAACGGCGTTTTAATCGTATCTCGAATCGAGCGCGAAAATTCTCTCCCTAATTCCGGGTAAATTGCCGCTAACTTGGCAGCAGACGCATCAATTTTTGTCAAAATATCGAAACGGTCGATCGCACTTTCAAACCAAATCGAAAACAAACCGTCTTCGCAACCGCGACAAATCCAAGGAACACCGTCAGGATTGCTCAACAAATAACCCAATTCCGTCCGCACCCGTTCCACCGCTACCCGACTCAACAGCGGCGCTAATTCCCGAATCGCCGATTGAGTTTCAGGTTCGATCGCAAAACCCAACTGCGCCGCTTGGCGGTAAGCTCTTAATAACCTCAGCGGATCGTCCTCCAAATTTGACCGCGAAATCATCCGCAGCACACCCAACCGCAAATCAGTTTGACCGTCCAAAGGATCGATGATTTCTCCTGTAAAAGGATTGTAGGCGATCGCATTTATCCGAAAATCCCGGCGCAGCAAATCCCCCTCCAGACTCCCCCCTTCCGCCTGCGCCAAATCCACCGTACCGCCCGCAAATACAACCCGCGCAATTTGGCGTTCCGCATCCAACAAGACAAATCCACCATTCGTGCGATCGGCAATTTTTCGAGCAGTCTTCACCGCCCGTGTTAGCATGACAAAATCCAAATCAAAATAGTGCGATCGCCTCCCCAGCAACGCATCCCGCACCGCACCGCCCACCAGATAAGCAGGCGGTGTCAGCAGTTCCAAATCAAACGGCCAAGTATCAGGAGATAATGAAGAGGGCAAATTAATCGGCATCGCAACAAAAATCTACTTTCCTTACAAACAATTAAACTCTTGCTACGCTAGATTAACAGAAAGCTCAAATTTCACCAATCTTTTTGAAATGCACAGAGGATATCAAGAATGTGTATTTGTATTAACTGCCATTATGTAGACCGCTGCTTTACCTACCACGCCGTAGAAGAACAGCACGAACAGCTTCACCTCACCGAAACACCCGATTTCGACCCCGTAGAACCCACCATCAACGTCAACATCCGCCCCCGCCAAGACGAAATTGAAATGGAATGGGATGTAGTTGGCTGTCAGAGTTTCAAGCAAGAGACCGGCAAATGGGCAAAATTGCGGCCAGGCGAACTCGTCCCGACTTAAGGAAGAAGTCATTAGTCATTAGTCATTAGTCATTAGTCAGTAGTCATTAGTCATTAGTCATTTGTTGGTTGTTGGTTGCTATTTGTTGTTTTTTATAGGTTTCTTGTGAGTGGTTGGCGATAACAACCAATAACCAATTCCCAATTCCCGATGCCCGATGCCCAATTCCCCATTCCCCCTTCCCAATTAAAAATCTAAAATCTAAAATCTAAAATCTAAAATCCAATGTGCTATTGCTTAAACCCAACTTGTCAGAATCCGCAAAACCCAGGGGATGCAGAATTGTGCCAAAGTTGCGGGTCAAAATTGTTGTTAACTATTGACGCAGAAACACCATCAGCATCTCGCTACCGAACCATAAAGCCGATCGGGCAAGGAGGCTTTGGCAGAACATTTCTAGCAGTTGATGAAACAAAACCCCTGATTTTTTCGCAGTGCGTAATCAAGCAATTTTTCCCGCAAAATACCGCCACCGAAAAAGCAGCACAACTATTTCACCAAGAAGCAGCCCAGCTAGAAACCTTGGGAAAACATCCCCAGATTCCAGAATTAATCGCGCATTTTGAACAAGACGGGAGACAGTATTTAGTACAAGAATTTATAGACGGCAAAAATCTAGCCCGAGAATTAGAACAAAAAGGAGCCTTCACCGAAACTCAAATTCGGCAAATCCTCAACGATTTATTGCCCGTGCTCCACTTCGTCCACAAATCCAAAGTCATTCACCGCGATATCAAACCAGAAAATATCATTCGCCGCCGATTATCTCCTACTCCTTTACCCGCCTTAGAAAATTCCTATCAACCCTCTCCTTTCCAAAAAGATATTGTTTTAGTAGACTTTGGTGCAGCTAAGAAAGTAACAGCAACCGGGTTGCCGCAAACTGGTACAATCATCGGCAGTGCTGCTTATACAGCCCCAGAACAATTGATGGGGAAAGCAGTTTTTGCTAGCGATATCTACAGTTTGGGCGTTACCTGCATTCACTTGCTGACTGAAATTCCTCCCTTCGATTTGTTCGACAGTACAGAGGATTCTTGGGCTTGGCGAAATTATTTGAAAACCGCTGTTAGCGACGATTTCGGCCGCATCCTCGACACCATGCTTCAAAGTGCTACCAATCGGCGCTACAGTTCAGCATCAGCAGTCATCCGGCACTTGAACCCCAAACCAGTCTATTTAGACGCAGAGCCTGTGCTAGACGCGCCGGAAACGCCCGCAGAACGGGTGGTTACACCCGCGCCCGGTGTGTCGCTTTTCACTCGCCAAGAGCAAGCCGAAATTCAGCAAGCTTTGCAAGAGGATCTCGCCCCCTACAATGTTACAATCCAAGTCAGTCAAGCCAAGCAACAGCTCAATATCGTCATCAACAGAACCGAAGACAACCCCGTTTACTATCCGCACTTATCTCAAATAATTGCCACCCGACTCACCGATTTGCAGTTAAATAAAGTCGCAGCCGTTAAGCTGTTGGGAAGAGTCAACAATTCTCGCCGCCCGGAGTGGAAGCAAATATTGCAAATCGATCCCAAGATTAAATTGAGAAACAAACTCGTGCGGCTGCAACACAATCAATTAGTCAAGAAAATCGCCCCTGTTGCTACCCAAGAATTTTGGCTGCCGAAGTTCAAAACTCAGGATTTTTGGATAGATGCGCTAATGTTTGCTTTAGTTTGGTTTATCTTTGGCTCTCAAATAGTCATTTTTAATTCTTGGTTTGCGCTAATAGTTTCTTCTGGTTTTATGGCGGTGAAGCATCAAGTTTCCCAACACAAAGAATTTGCAAATAAAAATTTATTCGCAAGTTTAGTTGTGCTGTTTTTGATGACTGGGGGCATGGGGAATTCCAGGATTTTAAATACGGGAATATTTGGCATTCTTTTGGGTTGCTTAGTTGTGGCTTTGCCGCTGTTTTTTGTTAAGGAAAATTATCAGTAATCGTGAATAGCAATCCCCAAGACGGAACATCTGTTAAAAAATACGGCTTAGCCCTGAACACAGCTAGTCGCGAACTCGGTTTAGCCATCAGCAATTTTGCCGGGGATTCTCGCTGCCAAACTTGGAATTTGGATCGCGATTTAGCAACTCATTTGCATCAGTATTTAGTCGAGTTTATTGGGCCACAAACTTGGGCGGATTTGGCTTTTATTGCGGTGGCGAAGGGGCCCGGAGGTTTCACGGGGACTCGCATGGGTATGGTGACGGCGCGGACTTTGGCTCAACAGTTGGATATTCCGGTTTTTGCGGTTTCAACTTTGGCGGCTGTGGCTTGGGCGGCACCCCCCCAACCCCCCCTTGCTAAGGGGGGGCTTTTGAATACGGAACCTCCCGTTGGTAAGGGGGGGCTTTTGAATACGGAACCCCCCCAACCCCCCCTTGCTAAGGGGGGGCTTTTGAGAGAGGATATTGCGCTGCAAATGCCTGCACAGCGGGGACAATTGTTTGGGGCGGTTTATTCAGTTAACAAAGATTCTGGTTTAACTGAGTTGTTTCCTGAGACGGTGATGACTCCTGAATCTTGGCAAGAAAAGTTGGATAATTGGGGGAATTCTTATCAGTTAATTGAAGTGGGTAGCGAGTTGGGCTGGTCGGTTTCTAGTGTGTTGGAATTGGCTTATTTGGAGTGGCAAATGGGAAGTCGTCCTGATTGGTCGGATGCTTTGCCTTTTTACGGGCAACATCCGGTTAAGGGACACTGAATATTGGGAATAGGGAATTGGTAATTGGTAATTGATATCGTTGTTTATTTAAGGGCGATACAAACTTCGAGGCAAAAAGTTAATGTTAAGGGGTCTGGGCTTTCGGTTCGCAATCGATCGATCTCAGCTCGATCGCAGCCGCGAGATTCCATGAAATCGAGCATCCAGTTCGTTATTGTAGCGAGCTCGATGTATTTTGCTCCGAGACAAACAGGGCAAATTTCTGGGCTGAGGGTACCGGTGCCGCCGCATTCGGGGCAATCCCAGTGGCTGGTTACGGGCTCGGGGGTAGTTAGGATGTTGTTCATGCTGGGAAAAAGTACGCGCGGCGTAGCGATCCCGCAGGGAATCGCACTACTCGTTAACTCTAGCAAAAATGCCGATCGCCCTGACTTCTTCCTGCTTTAACACTAAGCAGGCTAGCGACTAAAATTGAAAAAAATACAAAAGGGGTGGCTATGTTCGATCGCGCTCAATGGGTTTTGGCCGGTATGTCGATCGCACTTTCGGTTCAGTTAAGTCAGCCAGTGGCAGCAGCCGTGCCCGTTGGTAAAGTCGTACAAACAGCACAAACTAACAGTAACGAAGCTGCTGCAAAAGCATTAAACGAAGGACTACAACTCTACCAGCAAGGAACGGCGGAAGCAAAAAGAAGTGCGATCGTCAAGTGCGAAGAAGCATTAAAGCTGTTTCGGCAAGCAGGCGACAATAGAGGGCAAGCACTTAGCCTCCTTGGTCTTGCCAAAATCTACTTAGACTTGGGAGAGAAACAGAAAGCATTAGAGTATTGGAGCCAATCCCTTCCTCTGAGTCGAACCCTCGGCGATCGCCGTTGGGAAGCTACCGCCCTCACCAGCATCGGCTTAGTCTACGATGAATTGGGAGAAAAACAGAAAGCGCTAGAGTATTACAACCAGTCCCTGTCTCTGAAACGGGCAATCGGCGATCGCAGTGGGGAAGCTCGCACCCTCACCAGCATCGGCACTGTCTACTTACAATTGGGAGAAAAACAGAAAGCGCTAGAGTATTACACCCAGTCGCTTCCTCTATTGCGGGCAGTGGGCGATCGCGTCGGGGAAGCTGCCACCCTCACTAACATCGGCAGTGTCTACTCACAATTGGGAGAAAAACAGAAAGCGCTAGAGTATTACACCCAGTCGCTTCCTCTATTGCGGGCAACCGACTATCGCAGGGGAGAAGCTGCCACCCTCAACAACATCGGCGGTGTCTACTCAGATTTGGGAGAAAAACAGAAAGCGCTAGAGTATTACACCCAGTCGCTTCTCCTGAGTCGGGCAACAGGCAATCGCGGTGGGGAAGCTGTCACCCTCACCAGCATCGGCTTAGTCTACTCAGAATTGGGAGAAAAACAGAAAGCGTTAGAGTATTACACCCAGTCGCTTTCCCTGACTCGGGCAACCGACGATCGCGGCGGGGAAGCTATCACCCTCAATAACATCGGCTTAGTCTACTCACAATTGGGAGAACAACAGAAAGCGCTAGAGTATTACACCCAGTCGCTTCCCTTGACTCGGGCAGTAGGCGATCGCCCACAGGAAGCTATCACCCTCAATAACATCGGCAATGTCTACTCAAAATTGGGAGAAAAACAGAAAGCGCTAGAATATTACACCCAGTCGCTTCCCCTGAGACGGGCAGTAGGCGATCGCTCAGGGGAAGCTGCCACCCTCAACAATATCGGCAGTGTCTACTCACAATTGGGAGAAAAACAGAAAGCGCTAGAGTATTACAACCAGTCGCTTCCCCTAACTCGGGCAGTAGGCAATCGCGGTGGGGAAGCTGCCACCCTCAAGAATATCGGCAGTGTCTACTCACAATTGGGAGAACAACAGAAAGCGCTAGAGTATTACAGCCAGTCGCTTCCCCTATTTCGGGCAGTAGGCGATCGCTCAGGGGAAGCTCTCACCCTTTACAGCATGGCTTCTGTCAAACGCGACCAAAACAATCTTTCCGAAGCCCTCAACGACATTGAATCCTCTATCAAAATCATCGAAAACCTCCGCACCAAAATTGCCAGCCCTGAACTCCGCAGCTCATACTTTGCCACAGTACAGGACTCCTACGAATTCTACATCGATTTGTTAATGCAACTGAACAAAACTAATCCTAAATCCGGTTACGATACTAAAGCCTTAGAAGCTAGCGAACGTTCGAGGGCCCGCAGCCTCCTCGAACTCCTCTTTGAAAGTAACGCCAACATTCGCGAAGGTATTTCCCCCGAGTTACTGCAACAAGAAAAGAGCCTGCAACAGCAACTCGATGCTATTGAAAAGCAGCGCATCGTAACAATCAGCACCCCCAATCCCAACGCGACTAAAATCGATGAAATCGACAAACAGCGCCTCGCACTTTTGCAACAATATCAGCAAATTCAAGCCCAAATTCGTACCACCAGCCCCCGCTACGCTGCCCTCACCCAACCCCAACCTTTAACGCTGCCAGAAATTCAGAAACAGATTCTCGATGAAAACACGATTTTATTGCAGTATTCCCTCGGCAAAGACCGCAGTTATTTGTGGGTGGTGACATCGACCGGAGTAACCAGCTATGAATTGCCAAAACAGGTTGACATTGAAACAGCAGCTAAGGACTTCCTAGAGGCAATAACTAGCCCAATCCAGAGAGATATTCCCCAACAAGTTGCCCAAGCAAGTGCAAATCTGGGAAAAATAATTTTACAGCCCGCAGCAGCCCAATTAGGAAATAAACGCTTATTAATTGTTCCCGACGGCGTGCTGCACTATACCCCTTTTCAAGCTTTAACTCTTGACAAAACCGCCGGACAAAATACCAATGTTCCCTTAATTATCGAACATGAAATTATTACTCTGCCTTCTGCCTCAAGTCTCGCTATTCTCAGGCAAAATTACGGAGATAGAAAACCGCCCAGCCGAACTTTAGCAATTTTAGCCGATCCAGTATTCAGTCCAGATGATGAAAGAGTCAAAGGAAAAATCACCCAAGCAACAACAGAAAAATTAGAAGCAAATAACCTCGGTTTAAATCAATCGCTTCGTGCTTCTAATCGGCAATGGCCGCCCGAACGCCTCGCATTTACCCGCCAAGAAGCCCAAACAATATCCAGCTTATTTCCCTCAGCTTCTAGCAGTCAAAAGATTGATTTTGATGCCAATCGCACTACTGCTATCGACGGCAGTTTAGCTAATTATCAAATCGTTCACTTTGCCACCCACGGCATGGCCAACAGCAAAAATCCCGAACTGTCAGGAATTGTGATGTCGATGGTAGATGACAAGGGCAATCTTGTCAATGGTTTTTTGCGCCTCACGGATATTTTTAACTTGAAACTGGCGGCAAATTTAGTGGTTTTAAGTGCTTGTCAATCGGGAATGGGACAGAATATTAAAGGCGAAGGAATGGTGGGATTGACAAGGGGTTTTATGTATGCGGGGGCGCAGCGGGTGGCGGTGAGTTTGTGGAATGTGGATGATGAGGGAACTTCTGTGTTAATGCAAAAGTTTTATCAAAAAATGGTGCAACAAAAGTTAGCGCCGGCGGCAGCTTTGAGGGCGGCGCAGATGGAAATGATGCAGCAGGAAAAATGGAAATCGCCCTATTATTGGGCGGCTTTTACCTTGCAAGGGGAGTGGAAATGATATACAGCACTTTTGCTGGTAAGTAAGTACATAGCCCTTGTAGGGACACGGCAATGCCCATTGGTGTCAACTTAACGTTAAACCGATAGTCCGACAGTCCGATAGTCCGACAATCCGACAATCCGACAGGGAATGAATTCCCTGTCTAATAGCTAAAGTCGTCTGAAGAGGACTAATGAGTTTAAAAATTCGGCGTTGCTGGGCGTTGCTGAATAAAGGTAGGAATTCAGATTTCCTAATAGCTATAAAACCAGTATGGTCAGTTTTGTAACATCAAGCGAAAAGTTGATTCCTACCGTGAATCAGCAACGTCAAAAATTCTTCTTCCCAGTCCTCTTCAGAGGACTTTCGCTATTAGACAGGGGTTTCAACCCCTGGCGGATTAGCGGACTACCGGGTGGGCGGCGTGAATCAGCAACGTCAAAAATTCTTCTTCCCAGTCCTCTTCAGAGGACTTTCGCTATGAGACAGGGATTTCAATCCCTGGCGGATTAGCGGACTATTGGGTGGGCGGCGTGAATCAGCAACGTCAAAAATTCTTTTTCCCAGTCCTCTTCAGAGGACTTTCGCTATGAGACAGGGATTTCAATCCCTGGCGGACTACCGGGTGGACTGGCGGACTAACGGGTGGCGGACTGACAGCTTAAGTTGACACCAATGGCCGAAGAGCCCGGAACGGGCAAGATGCCCGTTCCACAAAAGAATGAGTTTTCTTGTGGGGTGGGCCGAAGAGCCCGCCCATAAAAGGGTTTATCGCCCGCTAGCTAAAGCCTCCCGCAATTTACGGCCCCGCGATTTATCCCGAAGTTCTGGAGTCGCCATCCGCAACACAAAATCCAGCAACCAAGGCGCAATTCGGTGACACCAAACTGCTAGATGACTTTGCCATCCTACCAAGATTTCCGGTGCATCTTTCTGCAATCCCGCGACAAGTGCTAGGGCAACTTTTTCGGGAGTTGTGGGCACTACCCAGCGAAATTGTTCCAAGTCTCGCACCATGTCGGTATCTGTTAGAGATGGCAGCAAAGCTGTGACTCGAACATTGTACTGAGTTAACTCGCTGCGTAAAGCTTGGGTGAATCCCAAAATGGCAAATTTGGTAGCAGAATAAGTTGCCATTGTCGGAGCAGCAATTTTGCCCATTAAGCTCGAAACATTGACGATTGTTCCCTCTTTTTGAGTCGCCATTCGCCGAGCTATCAAGCGGGTAATTGTGTAGGTTCCGAGCAAATTTAAGGCGATTTCTTCCTCGATTAATGGCAGCGGGGAACGCAAGAAAGATGCTTGGTGGGCGACGCCTGCACAGTTGACTAGCAGGTGAATCGGGCCGCAATCTCGCCAAGCTTGGGCGATCGCAATATTCACCGCTACTGACTGAGTTAAATCCAAAGCTAACGGCACTACTTCTGTGCCCAAAACATCGATTTCCTCTGCCAGTTCAATTAATTGCCTGCGGTTGCGCGCCACAATCAACAAGCGTTTGACTCCTTGTCTCGCTAATTCCAGGGCGATCGATCGCCCAATTCCGCGCGAAGCCCCTGTAACAAGAGCTGTTTTTCCTTGAAGTTGCATAATAGATTAAACCTTTTGGTAGATACTCACTGCGGCACGGAGTTATGAGTTGTGAGTTGTGAATTATTAGTTATGAGTTGAATGTTTTGGCGGTAACAACTCATAATTCATAATTGTTGAAAAGGCTATCTTGTTTCGATAGACCTGATTTACTTGTGGGGTTAACTCAAAACCAAAAACTGTTGAATCGCTAACGTGCGCGTGAGTTGAACTAAACTTTGGGTTTGCCAGAAATCAGTCAATTATCTGGTCATTTAACCTCATTCCAGCAGACCAAGCTGAGATGAGAAAACCGAGTCGGAAATCATGATCAAGCGGGCTTTATTACCGCTTTTTCTTCTGTTCGCGGAGGCGGACTTTGCCTGTGTAGCCACGAATTTATTCGCCGGGGACATTCACCGCGAATTTGCCATTGAGCGGGGTTGGAGAACCCCTCTTTCTTCACTCCGTGGAGGCGGATTTTGCCTGTGTAGCTGCGAATAAATTGGCAGGGAATATTCGCCGGGATTGGTTATTCGCCAGGGCTTAATTACCCCTCTTTTTTTAGTCCGCAGAGGCAGACGATATCCTGTGCAACCGCGACTTAAAATCGCCGGGGATTCGTGCGAATTGGCACAGGATAATTGAGCAATGCAGATTATCAATTCCACACCTCCTAGATATGAGAATTTCCTATCTACACACACCTTAACAACTTGACAGAGAAGCGGCAACAATTTTTAATAAATCTTCCGCAACACTTCTTTACAATTTTCTCAGACTGCCGATTTCCAAGTGCCGTGAAAGCCCAAAGGTATGACACCGGGCAATTCTAGCTTGCAAACAGGTTCGCCGGAAAGTCCGTCGCTGTCAAATATCCAGACTTCGCTGCTGTCAGAATTGCCGTCATAAATAACTGTTACTATCCAACCTTTCTCCGAGGAAATATCTGGAACGTAGATGGGCTCTGTGGGATAGCGATTTTCGCCCAAGTCGGCAATTGTGAGATTGCGGCTTTGCGTGTCAAAACGGGCGATCGCGCCATAACGTTCCGGTACAATATCAACGTCAGGCCGATACATTGCCAGATAAATATATCGTGCGTCTTGCCCTACTTCGGCCGGGGATACCGTCGGAAACTCACAAGGTTTATCCAACAATTCTTCTATTCCTGTCACTTTCGCCGTCAGAGGATTGAGATGCACTCGGCAAAGAGTACCCTCCGCATCGGTGCTAGTTTCACCAGTCGGTACTTCTTTCAGTCGCTGATTAGTTTGAAAGTCAGCGAAGCGCACAAAATCAACCGCCACCGAACCATCTTCCTTGACAAAACCGTTAGCAAAATGCCACTGGAACCAAGCATCAGTTTCGCCGCGACTAACTAAAGATAGAGTTTCTGAGTCAAAAACTAATATCTGAGTACCTAACTCCGGTTTCCACTTAAAGGACTCGCTATAACTGCTAATTCCCGTTAACAATGGCAAAAAATTGACTTGCACCGGCGGGATAAAAAATATCAGATACTTTTCCGCAAAAACAAAATCGTGGAGCGCGTAAATTCCATCTAAAGCAACTGTTGATTGTTGCACGACTTTGCCAGTAAAATCGCTTTTATACAGATTCAACTTTGTAGTCGCACCGTTGGTAATTCCAAAGTTGAAAATATTGCCAGTAATCGGGTCGCGCTTGCAGTGAGCAGAATAAACAAATTTACTATCTAAACTGCCTAAATCGTCCGTTCCCTGAGTTTCCAGGGTTTGCAAATCGAGGCGGTGAGGCGGGCCACCTTCCCACAATGCCAAAAGGCGATCGGGCAAAGCTAAAACAGAAGTATTGGCAGCATTTTTAACAGTTTTAGTCCACCGCAACCACACAGGGCCCGGTGCTGTCATGCCATAATTACTGTAGAGAAATTTATCAGCTTTTTCTTCAGCTAGATATCCCGCTGTTTGCACGTAGCGATAAACAGCCGTAGCACCGACATCCGTAAAATGTACTGCCAAAATTGCACCGTCGCCATCAAACCAGTGTCCCGCAGCAACACCGCCGCGTTCCAAACGTCCGGGCCCGTTGCGGTAGAGACTGCCGCGAAATCCTTCGGGAATTTTACCAGTTTTAACCGATAGCTGAGTCAGCGGAAACTCGGCAGCAGGAAGGGCTAAAGATTTGGCCCAGGATTTTTTAGCTGAGATTTTAGTGTCGGTTTTCATTTGAAACTCGCAATTTTCAAGTGATATGGCAGAGATTTTCCTATACAATTATAGCAAAAGTTACCTAACAGCTATGACTCTCCGCCGCCGTGCTCTGCTGACAACTTTTGGGCTGACTGCTATTGGTACTCAGCTTTTGCCGTTAGCGAAGCCCTCGAATAGGATCGCGCAAACCAACCTATCTCCCAAAAGTGCGATCGTTAAGCCGCGCCGCCTGCAAGTTGGCGATACTATAGCTTTAATCAATCCTGCTGCTTTCAACTACAAAAAGGAAATAGAGGATTTTTTTAAAGTTATCGAAAAGCTGGGATTAAAAGTTAAATTGGGAGAGCATTTTTACGACCGCTACGGCTATTTAGCAGGCAAGGATGCCGATCGCGCCGCCGATGTCAACGCAGCCTTTGCCGATGACTCAGTGCGAGCTATTTTTACCGGGATGGGCGGCTGGGGCTGCGGTCGGATATTGCCGCTCCTGGATTACAATATTATCCGCAACAATCCCAAAATTATTATGGGATTTAGCGATATTACTGCGCTGTTATTGGCGATTTATGCTAAAACTAATAGAGTTACTTTTCACGGCCCTTTAGGTGCGTCAACTTGGAGTCCCTTTACAGTGGATTACGTCAAAAAAGTTTTGTTTGACGGAGGTTCTGTGACGATGCAAAACTCCAAAAGCGTGCAAGTTCAAACAATCGGGCGCGGCACGGCTAAGGGAAAACTAATCGGTGGCAATTTATCAGTAATCGCAGCAATGGTTGGTTCGGCTTATTTGCCGGAGTGGGAAAATAGTATTTTGTTTGTCGAGGAAGTTGGCGAAGAAGTTTATCGCATCGATAGAATGTTGACGCAGCTCAAATTAGCCGGCATTCTCGATAAAATATCAGGTTTTATTTTCGGACAGTGTACCAAGTGCGAAGCTGAAAAACCCCAAGAGTCCCTAACCTTACCTCAAGTCTTGTCAGACCACATTCGCCCCTTGAAGATTCCCGCGTGGTACGGTTCTATGGTGGGACACATCCGGGAACAGTTCACTTTGCCGATCGGCCAAGAAGTCGAAATCGACGCTGACTCTGGTACAATCAGATTATTAGAATCTGCTGTCAGCTAAATCTTAAACTCTTCTGGATATTACCGAGGCAGAGCCTCCGGATCTGCGTTCCCAGGCAGAGCCAGGGAACGAGAAATAAATTTAAACACAAAATCAGAAATATCGTGAAAAAAACCGCACAATTAATTAAACCCTTAACAGTAATAATTTTGACAATTCTTTGCGTGTTGCCGCTCAATGCCTGTGCAGCAGCAAGTAAAACCGCTAACAGCGACCCCATTTATCAGCAGCGAACAGTCCACAATCCCGACGGCATCGGCAAATTTTACATGGGTCGAGAAATTGCCCAAGTCATGGGATATCAAGGCGCTGGTTGGCTGGAAAGACCGTCTCGCGGCATGGAAGAAAAATCAGCTCGATTAGTCAACAATCTTGATTTAAAACCAACCGATATTGTAGCAGACATTGGAGCGGGAACGGGATATATTAGCTTTCGCATCGCTCCCTTAGTTCCACAAGGAAAGGTTTTAGCAGTTGACGTGCAGCCGGAAATGATTAATTTTATTAAAGTGAATAAACAAGAAAAAAATATCGCTAACGTTGAGCCAGTTTTGGCGAGTATCGACAATCCGAATTTGCCCGAAAATAGCGTAGATTTAGTTGTGATGGTCGATGCTTATCACGAATTTGCATATCCCAGAGAAATGATGCAAGGAATTGTGAAAGCGCTCAAACCGGGAGGCCGCACGGTATCGATCGAGTATCGCGGCGAAAACCCGCTGATTCCCATTAAAGGTTTGCACAAAATGACGCAGAAGCAGGTGAAAAAAGAAATGGCCGCCGTCGGTTTAGTATGGAAAGAGACAAAAGATATGTTACCCCAGCAGCATTTGATGGTGTTTGAGAAACCATCTCAAATTTAGCAGCCAAACAGAGAGATCATATACCATTTTTAATCAGTTTTGTCAAGGTACAAAAGACGTATTTTTGAGGCGCGCGGGCGCTCGGTCACACATACTAAGCCTTAAGTAACCCTTAAGATAGACATTTTACTAAAAATACCATTTACAATTAAAAATTGATAACCCAGAGGCGCTTCCTTCATTTTTCAAGCGAAGAAGTGTCGCTATTAAGAAGTACCAGCGTGAACATTCCAAGTTCCATCCTCACCATGCTCGCCGGCATCGTAGTGACTCTGATCAGTCTCTGGTACGGGCAGAATCACGGTTTGATGCCGATCGCCGCCTCTGACGAAGCATCCGACATAGACGCACTCTTCAATACAATGATGACCATTTCCACTGGATTATTTATCATGGTCCAGGGAGTGCTAATCTTTGCTGCAATTAAATATCGCCGCCGTCAAGGAGACAACACAGACGGGCCGCCTTGGCATGACAACTTTCCCTTAGAAATTCTTTGGACAGCCGTGCCGGCGGTGATTATTTTAGGAATCGGAGTCTACAGTTTTGAGATTTACAACTCAATGGGAGGCCTCGATCCGATGGGCAATCACGACCACGGCACCATGCAAGCGCAGTCTAAAATGCGCGGAAGTGCGATCGCAGCCACACTCTCAGATACACCCCAAAAAACCCCTCAAATTCCGTCTCAAAAACTCGTTGCTTTAGGCGTAGGTGCTTCCCCTGAAAATGAAGACAAACCAGCAGACTTAGTTGTAAATGTCATGGGTTTGCAGTACGCCTGGATATTTAGCTATCCAGAAAGCGGCGTTAGTTCCGGCGAACTGCATATGCCAGCCAACCGCGACGTACAGCTAAATATTTCAGCCCAAGACGTGCTGCACGCATTTTGGCTGCCGGAATTTCGCCTCAAACAAGATGCAATTCCCGGGCGGCCGAGCGAACTGAGATTTACAGCAACTAAAACCGGCGAATACCGGGTTGTTTGTGCTGAATTGTGCGGCGCTTATCACGGAGCGATGAAAGCTTTAGCAGTCGTTCACACGCCCGAAGAATTCGACACTTGGCTGCAAAGCCAGCAAGTTGCTAGCAGTCAAAACTTAGAGCAAGCAGTTGCAGTCAATCCTGGGGAATTGTCAGACGGTGAATTTTTGGCTCCCTACGTCAGGGAAATAAAAATTAATTCCGAAACCCTAGAACAACTTCACCCAACTCATCACTAAAAATAGTCATTAGTTCCTGGCACTGGGTATTTTATCTTGAGCTAATAACTAATGACTAATAACTAATGACTAATAACTATGACACAAGCACAGTTCCAAGAAAGTGCCAACACTGAGGCTCGCGGAACAGCGCCCGCCGATAGACATTGGCGCGACTACTTCACTTTTAATACCGACCACAAAGTCATCGGTATTCAATACCTAGTCACAACATTTATTTTCTATCTAATCGGCGGCGTGATGGCAACTTTGGTGCGAACCGAACTCGCCACCCCCGACTCCGATTTTGTCCCCCCCGAACTCTACAACAGTTTATTTACTGTTCACGCGACGGTGATGATCTTCCTGTGGATCGTACCCGCCGGAGCCGGATTTGCTAACTTTTTGATCCCCTTAATGATTGGGGCAAAAGACATGGCATTTCCCAGACTGAATGCCCTTGCCTTTTGGCTAATTCCCGTAGGCGGCGTGTTGCTGTTGAGCAGTTTTTTGGTGGGAGCTCCACAGGCGGGTTGGACTTCCTATCCGCCTTTGAGCTTAGTTACTGCTCAAGCGGGGGAAGAAATTTGGATTCTCAGCGTTTTGATTCTGGGGACTTCTTCGATTTTGGGGGCGGTGAATTTTGCCGTTACCATCTTTACCATGCGGGTTCCGAGCATGGGTCTCAATGATATGCCTTTGTTTTGCTGGGCGATGATTGCGACTTCAGCGCTGACTTTGATTGCTACTCCCGTGTTAGCCGCAGCTTTGATTTTGCTGTCGTTTGACTTGTTAGCTGGGACGGCATTTTTTAACCCGACCGGCAACGGCGATCCCATCGTCTACCAGCATTTATTCTGGTTTTATTCGCACCCGGCAGTTTACATTATGATTATGCCCTTTTTCGGGGTGATTTCAGAAGTTTTGCCGGTGCATTCGCGCAAGCCAATTTTTGGTTATTTGGCGATCGCATATTCCAGTCTCGCGATCAGTTTTTTGGGCTTGATCGTGTGGGCGCACCATATGTTTACCAGCGGCACTCCCGGCTGGCTGCGGATGTTTTTTATGATCACTACTATGATCATCGCCGTACCAACTGGGATTAAAATATTTAGCTGGTTGGCAACAATTTGGGGAGGCAAACTCCGGCTTGTCAGCGCCATGCTATTTGGGATGGGTTTTATCTCAACATTTGTCCTCGGCGGCATCACCGGGATCATGGTAGCTTCCGTACCTTTTGACATTCACGTTCACGACACTTATTTTGTCGTCGCTCACCTACACTACGTGCTGTTTGGCGGCTCAGTGTTTGGAATTTACGCTGCTTTTTACCACTGGTTCCCCAAAATGACGGGGCGGATGATTAATGAATTTTGGGGTAGAGTTCACTTTGTTTTAACCTATGTTGGCTTTACTGTAACTTTCTTGCCGATGCACGCTTTGGGGATGCAAGGAATGCCTCGGCGGGTGGCAATGTACGACCCGAAATTTACCACAATTAATGTCATTTGTACTGTCGGTGCTTATATGCTGGCAGTGTCTACAATCCCGTTTATCATTAATGTGATTTGGAGCTGGAGGTACGGCCCGAAAGCAGGTGACAATCCTTGGCAAGCTTTGAGTTTGGAATGGATGACGACTTCGCCGCCGCCTATCGAAAATTTTGAAGGAGTGCCTGTATTGGCAACGGGGCCTTACGATTACGGCATGGAAAAAATTCAGAATACAGGGGAACGTCTCAGGCTCAAGCTGAGGGAAAATGCCACCCGCAACACCCAGAAAACAGGTATTCCTATTGCGGAGGCTCAAGCTTCAACTTTCTTGGGCCGTACTGCAACTTTGGTCAATCCTGAATCAGAGGTAAATGTTGATTCTCCTGCTGATGAAAGTCAAGATGGCGAATAGTTATTAGTCATCAGTCAAAAGTCATTAATCTCAACAAACACGTCTAACGTAGTACGGATCTGCTATCTGACGATTAAGCTCTCGATCCCCCCTAGCCCCCCTTAAGAAGGGGGGAACCGGACACACTCTTTCGTCCCCCTTCTTAAGGGGGATTGAGGGGGATCGAGACTCCGCTATAAACGAGAGATACAAAGATTTTCAGGCAATTGTTGGCACTAATGTCCTCTTGTCTCTTCCTTCTTCCCTCTTCCTTCTTCCTTCCACATCCGATTACCAACTAGCAATTTATTATGCAAATTCCAGCGATCGATCCGGCAAAAACAGCCCTGAATTACCACCACGAGGCTGAGGTAGAAGCACACGGTGTGGAGCATCCCGACCACCGGATGTTAGGTGTAATTGTGTTCCTGTGCGCTGAAGGCATGATATTTTTCGGTATGTTTGCCGCGTATTTGATTTATCGGGCGATGGCCCCCGCGTGGCCTCCTGAAGGTACGCCGGAGCGAGAGTTATTGCTGCCGGGAATCAATACGGTAATTCTGATTGCTAGCAGTTTTGTGATTCACAATGCGGATACTGCAATCAAAAAGAATGATGCCGCCGGAATGCGGAATTGGTTGCTCGTAACTATTACTATGGGCGCAGTTTTCTTGTTCGGTCAGGTTTACGAATACGCTCATTTAGAGTTTGGCTTGACGACGAATTTGTATGCCAGTTGCTTTTACGTTTTGACTGCTTTTCACGGCTTGCACGTTACCTTGGGAGTGCTTTTGATGGTGGCGGTGGTGTGGCGATCGCGCGCGCAAGGTCATTATTCTAGCGAACACCACTTCGGAATCGAAGCGACTGAGATTTACTGGCACTTTGTGGATGTGATTTGGATTGTTTTGTTTTTGCTGCTGTATATTTTGTGATCCCAGAGGCTTTTTGGCCTCTGCCACAAAAGATTTGTATGACCCCCAACTGGGGGTTTTTTTATTGTTTGGAGAGTGCGATCGACCTTTATTTAGATGAATTACAGCCGATCGCGCTAAACTAAAAGTAGCAATTCTCCTATCCAGCAGCATTGAGAAAATTATGCAGTGCGAATTGTGCGATCGACAAATGGAAGCATTAACCGCCCATCACCTCATCCCCAAACAAAACACCAAGCGGAAAAACGAAGATCCAAGCCCGACAATCGACATTTGCTCCGCTTGTCACCGCCAAATTCACTCTCTATTTGACAACAAACACCTCGCCCAAGAGCTCAACACCGTGGAAAAGCTCAAAAATGACCCTGAACTCCAGAAATTTCTCTCTTGGATTAAGAAACAAAAAACCGACAAACGCATTCAAGTACGCGGCAAAAAAGCTTGATCGCAGGGTCAGAACTCAGATATATAGTCCTGGACGCAGTTACTGTCTGAGGCCCGGTTTCTTCATTAATTTTTCGTTCCCTAACCCAAAATTTTGCAGAGAAACCCGGTTTGTTTGCGTAAATCCTAGTATAGTGATTTACTTATTAGTAACAAGCTGCCAACAATTATCATGAACCTCACCTCCCTCGAACTCGCAAAAGACCGAGCGCGCATCTACAAAAACTACCTCCAAATGGAAATAGATGCCAAAGCTAACATAAACAAACTAGCTTTTTTAGACCGGGGAATTGAAAAATCACCTTACCAAAAAGAAATTAAAAACTATCCCGAGTATCTCAAGCAGAAACCCGACGGCTTAAAAGTAATTAGCTATATTCCCGGACCCAATAATCCCCTCAAACTTACCCCCTTTCCCAGCCTGGGAGAACTACCTCAAATTAACTCTCAAGCTTTAAATTTTCTCCACGCAGACATCAAAGAAGCCTGCGTTTGCATTGGTAGTTTTGTAGACGGCAAAATTCAGGCGCAGTGGCTGGGAAAAAACGCACTTACCAATGCTGAGCAGTGGAGTGCCACTAAAATTATCGCACTCCTTAATATCGTCAGTCAACTAAATAGCAAATATCCCGACTGCGACATTGACAACTGCGTTGTTAGAGATGGTAACGGGCAAAAACACGATTATTATTTTTACGATGTAGCAAAAGACATGATTAACTATGCCTCCAATATCGGAAGTTCAAACTCCTTAGCTGCGATGTTCAAACGCTTCGATACTCGCATAGGACTAGAGCAATGGCTGAAGAGCGCTACTGGCAATAATGACCTAATTTTTCGCGGCGATTACGGCGAAAATCCTTATCTCACCAACCCAAAAATATTCGATCTCACCAAAAAACAAGTGCTTTTAAGTGCCGCAGTAAACAGCACCAAACAAAAAAATTCCGTATCTGCTTATGACTTGACCAGGCTGATTTCCATGTTAGGATGGCACTTCCACATCGAACAGCGATCGCGCATGAAAGCATCTCAGTGGAACAGCTTAGAAAGCATTGTCAGAGCAATGGGACACGACAGCGCTCGATATGTGGACGTAGCAATTAAAACTTTGGGGATGGAGGGCCTTATCACTTCTCCAGTAATTATCTCAAAATTGGGTTACGGACTGAGCGCGATCAGGGGAACCCTAGAAACAGTTTATGTGGCTTTAGTGCGGTTTGTTGACGAGCGGCCCAAGGCGGCGGGAAAGCCGGCAAAACTCAGAACTTTAGCCATGAGTTTGCGGGCAGAAAAAGCTGTAGGCAGTTCCAGCAATGTCGATCGCTTGGCGATCGAACTCGACGCCAGATTTTGCGCCGAAGTCACGGAAATTCTCCGCCGGTTGTTTGCGGAAGAATTTTAAACGCGGGCGATCGACTAATTAGAAAGTCGGTGAAACTTGCGATAAAGCATCCTCTCTACCGGCTTTCCTTCCCGCAAATGTTGCTCAGTTATTGCCGCAACTTCTTCAGGGCAAACGGCATTGTACCAAACCTCTTCTGGCAGCACCAACACCATCGGCCCGTTGCCACACTGTCCCAAACAACTGCTAGCAACAACTTCAACTTCTGAGGGTGACAATTTCTGAAAAGCTGCCAGTACCTTTGCTGAATTTTGCTTGCGACAAGTGCGGTTTTGACAAACAAGAACTTGCTTAGAAGATTGGGTAATTTTCATATTTTTTACTTGACATTCTGCTGCATATATGCTATTTTTTTATCATGGGAATAGGTGCGCGCATATACGCCAAGATTTTATATAGACCCAGATTTTAAGGTGCGCCGCAGCGCACCCTACGGTTAATACGGTTAATCTGGTGACAAACCTTTGGAAGCCAACCATTGTCGATCGAACAAACGCGACTGATACCGAGCCCCCCCGTCGCAGAGTACCGTAACAATCGTATGTCCAGGCCCCATTTGCTTCGCTAAAGCCACGGCCGCCGCCACATTAATCCCTACAGAACCGCCCAAAAACAGCCCTTCTTTCCTCAGCAGTTGGTAAATCACCCGGACAGCTTCAGTATCGTCAATTTGAATGGCGTCGTCTACCGGGGCATTCTCCATATTTGCAGTGACGCGAGTGGTGCCAATTCCCTCAGTAATCGAACTGCCTTCGGTCTTAATTTCCCCTGTTTTGAAATAACTGTAAAGCCCGCTGCCCATCGGGTCTGCCAAGACAATTCTAACTGCAGGATTTTTTTCTTTCAAAAACATTCCTACCCCAGCAAAAGTGCCGCCAGTACCAGTAGCTGTTACCCAAGCATCAATTTTCCCGTTTGTTTGTTCCCAAATTTCCGGGCCAGTTGTCTCGTAATGAGCTCGGCGGTTGGCTAAATTGTCAAACTGATTTGCCCAGACTGCATTCTCCATTTCCGAAGCCAATCTTCCCGACAATTTGACATAATTATTCGGGTATTTGTAAGGAACAGCGGGAACAGTCCGAACTTCAGCGCCCAAAGTTTTCAAAGCATCGATTTTTTCTTGAGATTGGTTATCGGGAATCACGATCAAACATTTGTAACCTTTAGCGTTGCAAATGTGCGCCAAACCGATGCCTGTATTGCCGGCAGTGCCTTCAACAACGGTGCCGCCCGGTTTCAGCAAGCCTTTTTCTTCTGCGTCTTTGATGATGTATAAAGCGGCCCTATCTTTAACGGAACCGCCGGGATTTAGAAACTCTGCTTTGCCGAGAATTTCGCAGCCTGTTTCATCGCTGAAGCTGTTTAAGCGAATTAGTGGTGTGTTGCCGATTGTGCCTACAAAGCCGTTTTTAATATCCATATTTTTGGCGTGTGTGTATCCTATGATTAATTTTTACAATAAGTTGATATTTATTGCTAGCAGTTCTACCAAATTTTGCTCATATTGAGTATGAATCTGGGCAAAACGGGGTCGCCGCTGACTGTAGCCGGATTCTCCAAACATTCCTCTGGCAAACCAGGACGGTAAATATAAACGCGGCGATTTTTGCGGTCAATTAACCAGCCTAACTGCACTCCTGGTTCTCTCATATATTCTTGCATTTTGTCTTGCAATGGCTTGAGATTGTCAGAAGCCGACCTGAGTTCTACTACAAAATCGGGGCAAATTGGGGCGAATTTATCTTGCTGTTCTTGAGATAAAGCATTCCACCGTTCCAGTTTAATCCACGAGGCATCTGGAGA
Organism: Microcoleus sp. B3-D2; assembly: GCF_036705345.1. Taxonomy (NCBI): domain Bacteria; kingdom Bacillati; phylum Cyanobacteriota; class Cyanophyceae; order Oscillatoriales; family Microcoleaceae; genus Microcoleus; species Microcoleus sp. B3-D2. The sequence goes on along the minus strand of NZ_JAUBUG010000009.1, from coordinate 93,528 downwards.
CTTGTCACCCATTGCAAGCTTAAATCCCGTACTGGAGTCAAAACAAATACCGGTTCCATCTTGGCGGGCCCAAATATACAACTCTCCAAAGACGCTACCGCTACGATTTCCTGTTGTTCCACCAGTAGGGGGCATAATTAGCAATTCTCCCGATTTGTTGCGTTCAATGCGTAACTCACTATTGATTTGACAGAACTCGAAAAACTCGTCGTCTGTCATTTGCAATTTGGGCGGTATTCGCAACACAATTGTTGATGACAGCATTTTGCCTTTCCTCAAATCTAAACTGTTTACACAAGATTGCACAATTTTTTTTTGTAGTGAGGACTTTAGTCCTAAAAAATCAGGATTAAGGACTCAAGCCCTAACTACAAGCTGGTTTGACGCGGGAATTATAGAGGTAAGGTGTGCAGTACACACCTTACATAATTAGGTTCTGCGTCCAGGAATGTTAAACCTATTTATTCGGCTGAGGAGTCATCCGCAAATAAGGCTTAATCGGCGTATAACCTTTAGGAAATTTTTCTTCCAACTCTTTCGGGTCGGTAATCGAAGGTACGATTACGCAATCGTCGCCGTCTTTCCAATCAACCGGAGTCGCAACGCTGTATGTGTCGGTAAGTTGCAAGGAATCAATAACTCGCAAAATTTCATTAAAATTCCGACCAGTGCTCGCCGGATAAGTAATGCTCAAACGCAATTTCTTTTGCGGGTCAATCACAAAAACGGTGCGGATTGTTAAGTTATTCAGCGAGTTGGGATGGATCATATCGTAAATGTCGGAGACTTTACGATCGCCATCTGCTAAAATCGGATAATTGAGGGTGACGTTTTGAGTTTCCTCAATATCTTTAATCCAGCCCATGTGAGAATCCACATCATCGACGCTGAGGGCAATGGTTTTGACGCCCCGCTTTTCAAATTCAGACTTTAGACGGGCCACTGCACCGAGTTCTGTGGTGCAAACTGGAGTATAGTCTTTCGGGTGAGAAAACAACACGACCCAGCTATCCCCAGCCCAGTCGTAGAAATTGATTTCGCCTTCAGACGAAGCTTGGGTAAAGTTGGGAACTGTATCGCCTAATCGCAGAGTCATAACTGATTTCCTCTAATTTTATTTAAGGACTGTTCCTTATCATGCCATAATTGCCCGGTTTCTCGATCGAGCTGTAAAGGATTCTAAACTTTTTGGTCGCTCGATCGGCAATTCCACTACTGTAATGTATGTGTGGCTTCTAACGCTGAATTTTCTTGCTATGCTTTACTTTTTGCTTAAGGCAATACAGCCTATTTTAGTCCCGCTGTGTTTTGTGTCCGCTTGGGGCTTAGTCTTTTTGCTGTGTTTGAGTGTCGGGCGTACAGTCACCGACTCCCTGCGTCGAGCTCAGCGGATGCACCAAATCCCTTGTGCTAACTGCGTATTTTTCACCGGCGACTACCACCTCAAGTGTCCCGTTCAACCTACCATAGCTTTATCTGAAGATGCGATCGACTGTCCTGATTATCGAGGGCATTCGGGAATTTACGGTTAAAAAATCCGGTCGCCGCTTTACATATTTCTTAACATCTCTGGCTCTTTCAATTAAACTTAACTTGTGGTAAAGAGATTTTAAGGAGTGTAGAAAGAATGCTAATTCAAAAGCTAAATGCCTGCGACGAGTTTATTGCTGGCGACGGTACTCAACTGCGAGAATTGCTGCATCCAGACAAACAAGCTGTGGATTTGCGTTACAGTTTAGCGCACGCCACTTTGCCACCGGGACAAACTTCTGCGCTGCACTCCCTGACAACTTCCGAAGTTTACTACATCCTCAGCGGCGTTGGAGAAATGCACATCGACGACGAAAATCAATTTGTGGAAGCCGGAGATGCAGTTTACATTCCGCCAAACGCCAAGCAGTTTATTTACAACTCGGGCACAGAGCCGCTAATATTTATTTGTATCGTCGATCCCGCGTGGCGGAAGGAAGACGAGACAATTTTCCAGTAATTTTCTAGTTTTTCTACTTTTATGCTCGTTACCCGGCTCTGCCCGGTAACGCATATCTAGAGGCTCTGCCTCTACTGAAAAAAACATCACAAACCGAAAATCTCTTTTAACAACAACAGCACCCAGCCATATGTACCGAGTGATTTCCTCTTTTTTCAACTTCGATGTGGAGTTGCAATAATCCTCGGATTCATTTGCATTGCTCCCCTCTCATTAGTTGAGGAAGTATCAGCTTTGTTGGTGGGTGCTGCTATTGGTTTTTAATGAGACAGATGTGAGATGAGACAGCGTTTTACTCCTTATATTCTATTGTGAACTTCGCTGCGGTATCTAGATGTGGTATCTGTCAGAGAAGCTTTTTGTTCGCTTCATATTATTAATTTAGCACCTTATTCTAGAAGCGCAAGTACCTGCAACTAAACTTTACATTTTTAGAAGTAACGGCGGAGAATGATGAAGTTAAATTAAGCATTGAGCTTTCTAGCTGCTCAGCTAAAATAGTAGAGTTCGGCTGTGCTTGCTGCTGCGAGAAACGGCATAATATTTGTATGAAAACAACCAAACTCATCAAACTGTGCGCCTTATCGCTCAGTATCTTTCTGCTGTGCAGCAGTGCAGTGACAGCGCAAACGACGGCGAACCCTCAACCTGGGCAAACTTACACGAACCAAGAGATTCTACAACAGTTGGTAAAGGCAAAAGTCGTGTATCTGGGAGAAACCCACGATAGCGCGGAAGATCACCAAGCTCAACTGGCGATTATCCGAGAAATGCAGCGGCAAAATCGGAAAATTGCGATCGCGATGGAAATGTTTCAGCGTCCCTTTCAAAGCGCGATCGACAACTACTTAGCAGGTAAACTGACTGAACAGCAATTAGTCGAGCAAACAGAGTACGATCGCAGATGGCGCTTTCCCTGGGAATCTTATGCCCCCATTTTGCGGTTTGCCAAAGAAAATCAACTACCCGTCCTCGCCTTAAATACACCATCCGAAGTAACGAGAAAAGTTGCCAGTCAAGGTTTAGAAAGCCTCACAGCCGAGGAAAAAAAGCACATTCCGCCAATATCCGAAATTCGCACTGACAACGCCGAATATCGGCAACTGCTGCTAGAAGTTTTCCAGCAACACCAAAAGGCAGCACAGGGAAATAGTACGGCTTTTGAAAGATTCTTGCAAGCCCAAGTTTTGTGGGACGAAACTATGGCCGAAAAAATTGCCCAATTTGTCAAAGCAAACCCCGACTATCAAGTTGTCGTGTTGGTGGGGAAAGGACACATTATTTACGGTTACGGCATTCCCAGTCGCGTCGAGAGGCGTTTGGGAGTCGGGAATGTAAAAGTGCGATCGGTTTTATTCAATTCCATTGAAAATCTTCCTTTGTCCGCAGATAGACCCATTGCTGACTTTGTTTGGAATCACTCGAAATAGTACAATTATACGCGCCAGCCATAATCAGGAAAAAATCAATGACAAACAGACCAAAAATACTTGCATTTGCGGGGAGTACCCGCGAAGCATCCTATAACAAACTGCTGGTAAAAGTTGCGGCGGCTGGGGCTACGGCGGCGGGTGCAGAAGTTACTTATGTAGATTTGCGCGATTTGCCGATGCCGCTATTTGACGAAGATTTAGAAGCAAAAGAGGGAATGCCAGAAAATGCCCGCAAATTGAAGGAATTGATGGTAGCGCATGACGGCTTTTTGATAGCTTCCCCTGAATATAACAGTTCAATTACCCCTGTGTTGAAAAATGCGATCGATTGGGTATCGCGCCCAGCACCGGGTGAACCGGGATTGGTGGCATTTACTGGCAAAGTAGCGGTAATTATGAGTGCTTCCCCAGGGGGAATGGGCGGTTTGCGGGGATTAGTGCATTTGCGATCGATCCTGGGGAATATTAACGTATTGGTACTCCCCGATCAGAAAGCAATTCCCCAAGCTTTTGAAGCATTTAATGCTGACGGTACGATGAAAGATCCCAAACAGCAGGACGCTGTTGAGAATCTCGGTGCTAAGTTGTCTAATGTGCTGTCGAAATTAATCGCCTGAGGCAATAAATTCATTTTGCAGTAGGGACACAGCAATGTTGTGTCCCAATCCCAGCATCTGTTATTTCGCTGGCTGCATCAAGTGCGATCGCGTCGCAGAATTGCTACGATCCGAGTCGATTGACTGTTATTCTCACCCCCAAATTAACATGACATTCACCGGATATCCCGACTCAGCACCTGGTAAAACGAGTAGTCGCGCTTGAGAATTGCACTTAGAAAATCATCCGTCTGGTGAATCCCTGAAATTGTGCTATCGAGATTAGTTCGATCGCAAACCGCAGACTTTTCCGAGTTTCTTCCAAAGTTTATTCTTGTATCTTCCCACAGGCTAACTCTTCGACCTAGCCATACCACTCATCTACTTTTTCCAACACCGCAGTAAATCTATTTTCCCTTCTGCCTCTACTTGAAAACGGGTATAATTTTATTTCTCCGATATAATAGCGAGTTCAAAAATTACCACAAATTGTACCGAAACCGCATCACCCGATCGACGTAAAACAAAACCACCCGATCGCAGATTGGCAGAAATAGACGAGAGTAGGCATACTTGAACCATCGGTCATCGGTCGGTATATTTCTTCCAAACAGCACGGCAGGCGTGGGAGACTCCTCCGTCACGCCTGCCCTGCCGTTTTATTTAATAATTGTTCGATTTCCTACGGCATAGCTTTTCTTCGCACAAATCACCCCATTTTTTTCTTCTTCCAAGCCTCCACAAACGGCAAAAACACCGACACCAACTCCTGCCGGTTCATCACCAAAGTCGGATAAGAAATCCTCCCGTAATTCTTCCCCACTTCCAGCGGAAAAATACCCTGGGATTCCAGCGGCAACCAAACCGCACCAGCAGCCTTCACAATTACCCAACTCCCGGCAATATCCCAAATTTTCGGCGTCGCTTCCACCCCTCCCAACACCGCACCCGAAGCCACCGTCAAAAAATTGTAACTAGCCATACCCAACATCCGAACTTTACTCGGAAGATGAGGCGCGATTCCCACACTCCGCGAACACAAATTAAAAAAATGATTGCCGCTCATTTTATCAGCACTCGGCCGAATTGGCTGCCCGTTTAAAAACGCACCTTGAGGCATATTGTCAAACACGCCGCCCGCCAAATCAGGTGCAAAAAAACCGTGAAAAGACTGATTAATTGGCGGCAAATGCACGCAGCCAAAAACCGGAGTTCCGCGATACAACAAACCCAAAGAAATACCCCAAATCGGAATTCCCCTAGCAAAATTAGTTGTACCGTCCAAAGGATCGACAATCCAGCACCATTCAGTATCGGGGAAAACCTGTTCTCCTTCCTCACTTAAAATCCCGTGAGTGGGAAAAGTAGATGCGATCGCACTTCTAATTTCTGCATCCGCCCAATTGTCAGACTGCGTAACCAAACTCCCATCATCCTTCTCATCCGCTTGTGCAGAACCGAAATCTTGCAACAACTGCTGCCCCACTCGATCGACAGTAACCCGTGCAAAACTTAAAATAGAATCCCAAAAATCTTTCATGACTTATTAGTTATTGGTTATTAGTTATTGGAACTATTAACTGACAACTGCCAACTGCCAACTGGCAACTGACAAAACATCAGTCTAAGTCATTTTCAAGAATAGTTGCGATCGCACTTTTAGCATTATCCTGAAACTCCTCAACATCCACCCTACCCAACAGCCAAACAGCCAGAATCATACCCACCGCCGGCACCGCAAACACCAACCCATAGGCTAGCATCGGCACCCCAAACAAACTCCTGCCAAAATCCAAAATAGCACCGCCGCTAACCGTCGCCACCCCCCGCGCCATCGCCTGCGACAAACCCCAAGCGCCAATAAAAGTGCCAGCAGTTTCTGCAGCAGTCAAATCCAACATCAAACTCAGCGCCCCCGTCGTCGTAATACCCGAAGCTAAACCAAACAACATTAAAGCCGACTTAAACACAATTGGATTACCAGTAAATCCCGATAAAATAATTAAACCAAAACAAGCAGCCACCGACAAACAGCCCAACCTAATCGTATTTTGCTTGCCGAGGCGCGGTACAATAAAAAAACCAGTTGTAGCCAAACCGATCAGAGTACCAGTACCGTAAATAGCATTCAACCGAGTAGTTTCCGAAATCGCCATCTTAAAAATTTCCCCGCCGTAAGGTTCCAAAACCGCATCCTGCATAAACAAGCAAATTGTCATAACCAGCAGGAAAGTAAAAAACAAACCGGTTTGGCGACTAGCAGTCAAAATCCGCAGCGCACTTCCCAGAGTAATTTTATCTTCTCGATTCACTGCAGACGATCGCGCCCCGTACCGCGAATACTTTTTCTCAACGCCAAAAGTCGCAATCCCCACCAAAAGCAAAACAAGCGCCGGCACCTTCACAAACAAACCGTTAATCGAAGCCTGCAATACTTCCCGCGACACATCCCCATCAATTTGCTTCAGCAAACCGCTGCTAATAATCGCCCCGATAATAATACCAACCATCAGCATCGACCACACCACACCCACCAACTTCGATCGATCTTCCTCATCGGAAACATCCACCAACAAAGCAGCAAAAGGAGTCGAGCTCGAACAAATAGCAATACCGTAAAGCGCAAAAATCAAACCCAACAAACCCACCCAACCGTAAGTAGGAGTCGTCCACCCCACAGCCTCCAAACTGCCGCCCAAGCGCCACATTACCTGCACCGCCAAAAAAGCAGAAATCACAAACAAAACGCTTCCTACCCACACATAACCCGTGCGGTGATGGCCAAACAAAGGCTTAGCATCAGACATTTGCCCGAACCACACCCTAGCCGGCGCGACAAACTGGTGCATGGCCAGCGTACCAGCCACCACAGTAGCCGGAATCGCCAACTCCTTAATCATGATGCGATTGAGCACCCCCAGCGTCAAAATCGACATCATGCCCAATCCCATCTGAAACAAACCCAACCGGAACATAGTCAGGAGGGAAACTCTTTTGATGGCAGGAGTCGCGGAATCTGTTAATCTTGAATCTGGCAAACGGTCGATCGACATAGCTATTCAAATAAACACAGCATCAGCATTTATAGTAACTGACATACTCGCCACCAGCCGTGTTTCCTCCCCCGGCTAGAAGCTCGATCGCGACTATTTATAGAAAAATAATAGACAATAAAGAATTGTGGATTTACCAACCGTGACAACCATTACCCTAGGACAAAATGGCCCAGCCGTCATTCCCCTGTGCGTCGGAACTTGGGCTTGGGGCGACAAACTATTTTGGAACTACGGCAGCAACTACGGCGCCGCCGAAGTCGAAGCAGCATTCAAAACATCCCTAGACAGCGGAGTCAACTTTTTCGACACAGCCGAAGTCTACGGTAACGGCTTGTCAGAAGAATTACTGGGGCAGTTTCTCAAAAAAACCACCCAACCCGTGCAAATAGCCACCAAATTCGGCCCCGTACCTTGGCGGATTACAGGAAAATCAGTTTCCGACGCTTTGAGTGCCAGCTTAAAACGCTTGCAAGTAGAACAAATAGCCCTCTACCAAGTTCACTGGCCCTTCACTTTTTTACTGAGTCAAGAAACCCTGATGAACGCCTTAGCGGATGAAGTAAAACAAGGCAGAATTCAAGCAGTAGGAGTCAGCAACTATTCAGTAGAACAGATGCGGCAAGCCCACAAAATACTAGCAGCAAGAGGCGTTCCGCTAGCAACAAATCAAGTCCGTTACTCCTTGCTGTCGCGGCAAGTAGAAAAACAAGGAATTGTGAGTGCAGCCCGCGAATTGGGAGTCACAATTTTAGCGTACAGCCCCTTAGCCCAAGGATTGCTTACCGGCAAATACACAGCCCAAGAACAACCTACAGGAGCCCGCAAAATGGACTCCCGCTTCAGTAAAAGCGGCCTCGAAAAAATCGAATTAGTCATGTCTACCCTGCGAAAAATGGGCAGAAAGCGCGATCGCACGCCCGCCCAAGTAGCCCTAAACTGGTTGATATGCCAAAACGGAGTCATCCCCATTCCCGGTGCCAAAACCGCAAAACAAGCCCAAGAAAACGCCGGCGCATTAGGCTGGACTTTAAGCCAAGATGAAGTCAACCAACTAGAACTAATGACTCGTCCCTGGCTAGAATAAATTTGTTAATAGTTGACTGTTGACTGTTGACTGTTCCCTGTTCACCGTAGGTTGGGTTTTACTTTAGTCTACCCAACCTACAGTTCACTTTGTTTTCCCATCTTCCTTCTTCCTTTGTCTTAGTATGAAAATATTAACTGATTGGGGTTTCACACGCGAAGGCTGGCGCAATAACAGCCGCGGCGAATATTTAGTTTTGCTTCAAGGAGGATTGCTCACAGGATTTGTAATATTACCAGTTTATCAACTGCCCGGATTAAAAATTCAATCAACCCACTTACTTTATATTATCTGGTTTATAGCCAGTATTCTCGGCTTAACCGGATTAATTTTCATCATCAAAGCATTGAGAGACTTAGGAAAAAACCTCACACCTTTACCGTATCCCATAGAAAACGGAGAATTAGTCCAAACAGGCATTTACGGAATAGTGCGGCATCCCTTATACAGCGGCTTAATTTTAGCAGCCCTCGGCTGGACACTTTTTCAAATGAGCATATCCCACTTAATAGTCAGCGCACTATTAATAATACTTTTCGAGATCAAAGCCAACCGAGAAGAAACCTGGTTAACCAAAAAATATCCAGATTATTCAGAGTACCGCCAGCGAGTAAAAAAACTAATTCCGGGCATTTATTAAAAGTTCGAGCGCCCGTAGTTTGCGATCGCAAATGAATCAGTTTAGATTTCGGTATTGTTTTTACCTGAGTGTAGATCCCCTCGCATCCCCCTTAAAAAGACCCACTTTGAGCTACTTTTCGAGCAATCGTTCTCTAACATACTCGGCAATCGCAGGTTGTAGCATTAAACTTGTTGATGCGGTATAATTAAGCGATCGCTCATCGAAAATGAGCGATCGATCTGCCAGCGCCTGCAATGCTTCCATCACTTGTCGGCCCGAAACTTGGGGTAAAATTTCTGCTTTTAAATTCGCAGGAGTTGCTCTTTCTTGATTAATTGCAATCCCATACATAATTTGTTGTTGCAAAGGAGACAAGCGATCGAACTGGCAATCGAGCAAATCCCACAAATCGCTAAAAACAGTATTTCCTTGCGCTAAAAATGCGTCAATGTCACCGCTAAAAATAGTTTTAATCGTAGTTGCAGCAAGTTTGATTGCGAGGGGATTACCACCAAAATGGTTGACAAGATTTTGACACTGCAATAGCGTTGCTTTTAATCCTTTATCGGCGAGGATTTTCTGGCATACGGGCGGTGAAACTCCGAATAGTTGGATCGATCGCGCGGGTGAGTTTTCGCCCGATCGCACGGCAAATCCGCCCGGTTTTTCTCTTCCGGTTAAAATCAGACAACTTTGGTGGGATTCGTCAGCAATGCGCGCAAATAACTGTCGGTAATCTTCATATCCTTGTTGGTATTGTCCGCTGCGATTTCCCCCTTGCAAAATGGATTCCAGATTGTCGAGAATTAACAAACAGCGTTTTTGTCGCAACTGTTCCATGAGAGCAGAAATAGAGTTATTTGTTGTCGCTTCTGAACCCGTTAAAATCGGTAAAATATTGCTGAGGATAACATCTAAGGTTGGTGCTTGCTGCAAACTTCGCCAAATAACAAATTCAAATTGAGATTGAATTTGCTGGCCGAGTTTGACAGACAGAGAAGTTTTGCCGATACCGCCAAGTCCAAAAATCCCGATCGCACGGGTAGAATTGTCGCTAATCCAAGTTTCTAATGTTTCTAATTCTTGCAGGCGGTTGTAAAAATAGGAAACATCGATCGCTTCTCCCCAATCTTGGATGCAGTTATCTTTTTGAGTAGGTGGGTGGATGGGGGAATTGCTGCGGTGGTAGCGGCGCAAGACTGCTTGAAGATTTTGCTTTGAGACTTTCTCACCGATGATTTGAGATAGATTTCGCCACAAATGTGAACCGACTTGTTTAATATAATCGTGTTCGTAAAGTAAGCGAGCGGCTATGTCTTGATAAGAATCTCCTTCCCAAGTTCCCAGAAAGACGAGGGATTGAATGTCATTGAGTTTTTGCTTTTTGTGTGCGGATTGTAACAGATGCTCGATTAGGGCGATCGCCTCTTGTGGTGTCATAGTTTGTCAGTTTGGCCTATTCAGTAGATTTACCGATTATTCTGAGTGGGGGTTGTTTTTCAGGATAGAAAATAAATTTACTGAATTAACCGGGATTTAGCCCCTTTTACACTCGGCGGTTGAAACCGCGTCTACACATACGAAGTCCGCCGGCGCGGACTAAGAAATAAGAGGGGTATTTTAATGGATTTGGGATGAGGTGAAATCTAAAATCTAAAATCTAAAATCGCTCGGGGGAATTTACGCAAGTTTACAAAACTATGTCACTTTTTCTCACCGGCAGGGCGATCGATCGAGGAATTTACGCAAGTTTACAAAAGATGGTTACTTTTTCTCACCGGCAGGGCGATCGGGGGTGCGTTATTAATTAGGGATTCAAGCAAAAACATCTGGTTAGACAATCACCTGATGAATATGTTTTTCATACTTCATCTAAAAGAATTAGAACCATTTTTTTATTAGCAAATAGCAAAGGAGAAGACAAATGCCACAAGATCGCGCTCAAAGTTTGCCAAATAGTACAGATGCACCATATGACTAAACATTTAGATTTAGTCAAACTTATCGCATTGATGGAACTTACCAGTGGTAATGCAGAAATTATAGTCGGGTTAATTGATGGTCCAGTAGCTGTAGAACATCGTGAACTTGCAGGTGAAAATATCCGATCTCTTCCTGGAATAAAGAGTGGAAACTGTACTCAAAAAAGCAGCATCGCCTGCAAGCATGGAACCTTTGTAGCAGGGATTTTGTTTGGAAAGAGGGATTCTTCAGCCCCTGCCATCTGTCCCAAATGTACTCTGTTGTTACGTCCAATTTTTGCAGAGATAGCATCCGGAACAGAACAGATACCAAGCGCAACTCCTCAAGAACTGGCAACAGCAATAGTGGAGATAGTTGATGCTGGTGTTCATGTATTGAATATGAGCCTTGCACTAGCGCAACCGTCATTTAACGGTCAGCATGAATTAAAACAGGCTTTAGATTATGCAACAAGGCGTGGCGTTATTATTGTTGCGGCAGCGGGGAATCAAGGAACGATTGGAACCTCTGCTATTACTCGACATCCGTGGGTGATTCCGGTTGTGGCATCTGATCTTCAAGGTAGACCTCTTGGTCTGTCTAACTTGGGAAGTTCTATCGGCAGGCGAGGTATCAGCGCTCCTGGTGACGACATTACTAGCCTGACCGCTGACGGCGAACCACTGGCGCTAAGCGGAACGAGTGTCGCCGTCCCGTTTGTGACAGGCGCGATTGCCCTATTGTGGTCGAAATTTCCAAATGCAACGGCAGCCGAGATAAAACTCGCTATTACCGAAGCTCATAGGCAGCAACACACCACAATTGTTCCACCTTTGTTAGATGCGTGGGCAATGTATCAAGTTATGAAAAAGTTTCATTCTTAAAAGAGGAAAATTAAATGGCTCAAACTCAAGAACAGTCTGCTACCCAGACTCGTGTACCAGCGAACACCAGTATCAGCGACCAGAGTGCGACAATCGTGGTCTTACCCCAGGGTGAAAATGGAGGCTGTAGCTGTGGAGGAAACAAACAAAATTCCGAGCCTCCTTCCTACGTTTATGCCCTAGGTAAAGTTGGATATCGTTTTTCCAAGCAGTCGATAGAAAAAGAATTTGCTCAAGCCACTGGACGAGTAGACACATCTGGACTTACAGACCAACAAGCTTTTCACGCCGTTCTGTCAGCGCGACACAATCGTTACCTGGCGCGTCAACTGTGTTGGGTGCTAACTATCGAGGGTCTGGAAACCTACCTTTTACACCCAAGCGATCCTGCGGACTTTGATTTGTTAATTGAAGCAATCCGTCCTACTCCTAGTCCTATGGATCTTGATGTTGTTGTTGGTGTCAGAGGTCTTATTGCTCCGCCGGAAGTGTGCAATGGGCTTATGGTTCCCATTGTTGTATTCGACCAGATTTATTCCTTCGACCGCGATTCACTTATCCAATCTATCCCGCAACCAGAGGCAATTTCCCCAGAACAATTTACGCCTGCTGCTGAAGAACTTTTCGCAAGGCTCATGCAAATGGCTGACAATGCAGGCACAACTGATGAGCATCGCGCTTTAAATTATCTGGCAGTTCGTTATCCAGCTATTTATACAACAACTGCTGAAGCTTTTGGACGCAACCTTTCATTGACAGCAGTGGAAATTCGTCCTTCCCGGTTAAGTGGTATCCGCAAAATTGTCGATGTCATCTTTGCTTTTACCAATCGCAGTACGGATGTTACCGAGAAGTATTTTGTCCGCGTAGACGTGACAGAGGAGTTTCCTTTCCTGGTTACGAGGATGTCGCCCTACTACGACCGTTAAATTTCAACACTTTAAAGGAGGTGATGAAGTATGAGCTAGCCCAAACCAACTGTGTTTTCGGCGTAGACGTGTCCGAAAAATTGACACCATCCGTTACCAATTGTCTCACTAAAACTGTTGAATTTGAAAACATCAAAGGAGTTACCTGATATGAGTTTACCTGGATTTACCGCTGAAGCAGCAGTTTACAATACTAGCCAGAACTATCGTATGTCTGGCGCTGACGTTATTTCCACCACAGAGGTGATACCACAAGGTAGTTGTGGCTGGAGGAAGAAAATTCGCTGCGGTGCCGCAGTGGCTGCTTGCGGTGCTGCCTGTGCTAGTGGTGTCGCTACCGCTGCGTGCATTGCATGTTTTGCTGGTGTTGGATCAAGTAGTTGTGTTGACTGCTTGTAGAGTTTAATCTCAAGTTCTCCCTTTTTAGGAGAACTTGAGTTTCAGGAAATAGCAGACATTTTCCAGTCTAAAAATGCTGGGATCAGAATATATCTCCAATTATGCGGTGAGGATTGTTTATGACAAAGCTAAAACTTATATCTCTTGAGTGCCACAAAACAGAGGATAGCTCTGGGGCTGATGAACCCTATTTGCGTGTCAATGGTAAGAATGTTTGGGGGCCTATCAGTCTTAATGATGGACAGTCAGCAACTATAAACGAGATAGTTGAATTTACCAACTCGGCTGAGATAAAGCTTTACGATCAGGATGGTAGCTGGCTTGATAAAGATGATGACTTAGGTACTTTGACCGCTAATCTTTCTCAAATTGGCAAAGGAGAACAAAGAGGCAAGTTTACTAAAGACGGAGCCGATTACACTTTGACTTGGGAAGTTTTAAGCTGATAATTCTTTAATGGGCGGATTCAGAGGTAGCTTGCAATTAACTGATTGATAGCTCGATCGCACTTCCTCACTCCTTCATCTCCTCACCAAATAACGCGAAATGAATGTTGTAATTGCGATCGCTCTTTCCTCTCGCTCGACCACAATTGAATCCATAGTTAAGTGTATGACACAAGAAATGCTGGAAAAAATGGAGGCTCAAACCAATAGATGGCATCGCTCTGCCGTAATATTGCACTCTATTTCTGTAATTTTAGGAGTAACTTCGGTACTCTCATCAATAACTGTTGCGACCTTTATCGACGAACTAGGAAGTTTTAGGACAAAAATTTTTGCTGGACTAAGTGCAGCTTCAGTGGCTATCCTTGAGACGACAGGTGTTGGACGAAAAGGTAATGGATTTCGTCAAGCCCAAAGACACTTAAAAGCCGAAACAATTAGATTTCGTGAAGGTGAAAGTTCTGTTAAAGATTTAACCAAAGCTTTTATAGAAGCAGAACTGATGATAGGAGATTTAGTAATTAAACTGCCATCTACATCCGACGGGGAACAAAAATAATACTTACAAGCAAAACTCAGCATTTGAGCGATAGCAGTGGCTTTTCTCACCAGCAGGGCGATCGAGTTGGTTGATTCTTTGAATTAAGAAGGTTGCAAGTACATGAAGCGAAGCTATCCCGAACGCGCGTGCCTTCGGTGAAGGGTAGGGAATCGCCATTTCTCCTAATTCAACAATTGACCCATTTACAAACCTTGACAAAAGTCGGTCACTTTTTCTCACTGGCAGGGCGATCTGGTTCGTTTATTCTTCAGTAAATTTCAGCAGTAATAACTACACGAAGATGAATGAATTTGCATCCTCATCAACTGAAGGAGTAGCACCACAACTTCCTGTTTCTGAAACCGATACATCGTCAGATGCTTCTTCCCCAGCTAATGAGGAGGAGATTCTGATGCTGGCAAATGCTCTTGCTCGTGAAGCAGATACATCGTCGGCTGCCGCTGCGTTTTCTTCAGTGGCAGGTGTCTTGGGTGGTTTCAGCATAACAATTGTGGTGCTAGCTTTAACTCCTGGTACAATAGCAAGCAACAGCGGCAAAGACTGGGTTGTGGGCTTGGTTCTACTTTCTGCAGGACTCTATATTTATTCGGCTGGCATTTTTGCTAATTCCATTAGTTTGGCAGCTAAAAAAACTAAATATAGAGTGTTTAATGTTGCCCTTGTACTTTTTCATTTGTCCAATCTGCTGTTGTCGATCGGATTACTCCTGCTTGCTTTTCAGTTTCCTTTAAATATCACAAGAATTGCAGCCACTATAATTGCGTTTTTTGCACTTCTAATTGTGTTATCTAATATTGGTCGTAAAATATTGCCGTTTGTAGGTGCCTCAATATTTGCCATATTATTTGCCATATTAGCGTATGTATGGAGATCGCTAATGGCAGGAATAAGTAGCTAGTAGAAAGTGTGGCAGCATAACAATTTGCCACGTTCAAATTCCAACCGAAAGGTCAAGCTATGCAAGCCAAACTTCAGAACTTTCCCTCGCTGATGCTGAAATCATTTTAGGACGCTTGCCCGATCGAATTCAAGCTGCTCTAATTGCTCGTGCTGCTGAAAGTGAATACCCGATCGAAGCAGTTATTGATATGGCTATCGCCAGTTTTCTCGACACAGAGGCATTAGGTTTCGTAGATTGCAAACCAGGACGCGGGCAGTAAAATTGTAATATCTTTTAGGAGGCCGATCGCACCTCGTCACTCCTTCATCTCCTCACCAAATAACGGAAATAAAGGTGAAGAGTACGCGCGTGCGAAGCTATCTTCCCGTAGGGGTTCCCGAAGGGTAAGGAATCGCTCTTTCCCCTGACTGATGACTCATGACAGCTTTCTTGTCAACTGTCAACTGACTTTCATTCGTGCGGCGTACCGTCAGGCATCACCGCACCCTTTAAATTCGCCCCTTCTAAATTAGTATCCAACAGCAAAGCGTTCCTCAAATTAGCGCCCTTCAAATTAGCACCTTCCAGATTTGCCATCCACAGATTAGCCCCCTCCAAATTCGCCCCCTCCAAGTCAGCAGTTACCAAAAAAATACCTTTCATAAAAGCACCTCTTAAGTTAGCCTTTCTCAAATTACTCCCTCCCAAATAAGCATCCTCTAAAAACGCATTTTCTAGATTGCTTCCCTCCAAATTTGCCCCTGCCAAATTGCTGCTTATCAGGTAAACCCCAGCCAAATTTGCCTGTTTCAAGTTAGCGTTTACCAAATGCGCGCTCCACAAATTGGCATCTTTCAGGTTGGCTTTTTCTAAATTGACGCCTTCCAGAAAAACTTCGCTCAAATTCGCCCCGGAAAGATTGCAACCTTGACAGTCCCTCGCTGTCAGCAATTGCCGGACTTGATGCTTGACTGACGAACGGTTCGCTGCGAAAATTATTAAACCTGTAGTTGCTAAGGCAATAATACTAAAAGTTGCCAGCCCGATCGCACTTACAATCTTCCTGTGTCCCGCGCCTCGCAACATCCGCTTGCAGCCCCTAAAAATATTTGGATAATTGTTCGTATTTATAACCTAGTTCCTTCCTTCCCCTGCCCCTATGAAAAAACAGTTAAAATTTAAATTACTCGCGATCGCCCTTATCTCCATCCTAGCAACAATCGGTATCGGGTGCGATCGCATTTTCACAAAACCCTTTCAACTTCCCGCCTCAGCCAAACAAGAACCCTGGCCAATTCAAACAGGCCTCCGAGCAGCCATCCTCCGATCCAACATACCAACAGTTAACCGCGTAGTTTTAGTACCCGACGAAGCCACCTTCTTAGCAGCAATCCAAAAATGGAATCTCAAAGGAAACTGGCCTATTCTCATCGAAGACAAAAAATATACGCCGATGTTTTTGCAGCGCTTTCAACCCCAAGAAATCGTGCGTTTGCCAAGCATCAAACAGCAACTGCCAAAAAATCAAAAACTCCAACAATTAATGCTGAACGCCTCAGCAGCAGCTTGGAATGCCACCGATACTCAAACCTTAAAGGCACAATGGACGCAACTCGGCTGGGAACCCCCAGGAGTAGTAATCACATCAGAAAATGACGCCGCACGCTCAGCAGCAGTTGCTTTAGCAGCCGCTCACGGCCAACCTTTAGTCTTTCTAGAAGGCAACTTCGGAAAACCTAACGATACCCTCAATAACACACAGTGGAAAAGTCTGCAACTAGCAGTTACAAAAGCTGTCGAATCAACCGGATATTTTTACTCTCAACTCGCCGACCCGATCGACACAATAACCATTGTACGCCAACTAGCAGTCAAATATCAATCTCCTGAAAAACCCGACGAACAACTAGCCGTTACCGACGGTTTGGGACGGCACCCCAACGGCGAACGCTGGGCGGCTGTCGGCTGGATTTACGGCTCCGAAGTACGATCGATCTATCAAGCCATGTGTGCCATATTTCTCGATAGCGAAACCGCCATGCTTTATGACAGTTACCCCAAGGAAGGAAATTGGGGGAAATATGAAATGGAGGCGGCCGCTAGCGGACTAAAAACCATAGGTTTGAATGTCGAAGTAGTGCAGAAACCCGAATCGAGCCTGGAAAAGTGGCGGAGTTTAGCCTCAAAACCGTGGACATTTGACTTAATATTAATGAATTCCAAAGGCTATCCAAAATCATTTCAAGTCGGCAACGGCGACGCTTCAGTTGAGGACATACCAAAACTCCTATTTCCCGCAGCAATCCACATGATCCACAGTTGGTCAGCAGCCGCCCCAGATGACAAAAACACCGTTGCTGGAAGGTGGCTAGAAAATGGTGCTTACGCCTATGTCGGCAGCGTCAACGAACCTTTTTTATCGGCATTTATTCCACCTAAATTAATGGTCGATCGCCTGAAGCGAGGCTCACCCTTTTTAATCGCAGCACGCCAGCTAGAATCCCCTCCCTGGAAAGTCGCCACCATCGGCGATCCGCTAATGTCGATCGCCAAACCCAGACCAAGAATTCCGCCCACTCAACAACCGATGTGATAGTAGGCGCGAGCGAGGGATTTAAAATTGGAGATTTGAGATTTGTGGTTGTAAGGTAAAATCTCAAATCGCCAATTCTTTAATTTTAAAGTTGTTTTTTACTGAGTTATATGATATTGGTAGTTCACTGATGCGATCGGCCTAACCACCCACAGGGTAAATATAGTTAATTAGCATTATCGCCAGAGTATATCTAAGTTTGAATGTAACTTAGCATACAATCACGCCAAATCCGCCGCTCCTCAGAATCAGTCATTCCACCCCAGTGGTCAGCCCAAAAAAATTCCCTAAAATAGGCCTTAATTAAGTTGTCAATTCCCGTAAAATAACTCAAAATGAAAATAAGAAATAAATTGTAATAATTATATAACTCCTCACGGAAGAATTAACCGCTAAATGAGAGCCACCCATCCTGTGGATCTGCCGCCACCCGGGCCAACCGCAGCAACTCCCCAAGCCTCCCGCCTAAGCCCGCTATTCAATCGCCTGCACCCGAGTCCAGAAACCCTCTTGCTCATCCTCTCCCTAGTCATCGGGGGAGTTACGGGCGCAGGCGTCGTCACGTTTCACTACCTCATCCACTTCATCCACAGCCTGATGCTGGAAGACTTCATGGGGGCGATCGCGTCGAAAGGCTCTTGGACGCTAGCCTGCATTCCCACCTTCGGCGGAGTCATCATCGGGCTGATGCGCTGGCGGTTTCGGGATTTTGGCCCGAATATGTCTTCCTTAATTGCAGCCACCCGCGGGCTGCAAGAACTCTCCCCCCTCAAACCAATCACCAAAATGGTGGCAGCCTCAGTTTCCCTCGGCACCGGCGCCTCGCTCGGCCCGGAAGCCCCCAGCGTCGAAATCGGCGCCAACTTCGGAATGCTGCTGGCTCAAGTCTTACAGCTCTCCCCTGAACGGCAGCGCTTGCTCCTGGGCGCGGGGGCTGCTGCTGGTTTATCTGCCGGGTTTAACTCTCCCATCGCCGGAGTCTTCTTTGCTTTAGAAGTCGTGCTCGGCAGCACCTTCGCTACTTCGTCAGTCAGCGTTGTCTTGCTCTCCGCCGTAGTTTCCGCGCTGATTGCTCAAATCTGCTTGGGAGCTCAGCCGGCCTTTTCTTTGCCGATCTACGATGTCCGCAGCCCCCTAGAACTGCCTCTGTACATGGGATTGGGACTTTTGGCGAGCGGAGTCTCCCTAGCGTACACAGAAGCAATTCAATTGGCCGAGGGCTGTTTTCAAGGAAAAATCCGAGGATTTGCTTGGCTCGGACGACTGCCCCGGCCGCTTCACCCCATCATCGGCGGGGCCTGCGTCGGCTTAGTCGCCCTGCAATTGCCTCAAATTTTGGGTGTCGGCTACGAAACAGTCCAAGCAATGCTCCAAGATGTTAAATTTTCCTTGCCTTTGCTGCTGCTGCTGCTGTTTGTCAAACTGGCGATGACCGCAATCAGCCTCGGCAGCGGTTTAGTGGGCGGCATCTTCGCTCCGGCGATGTTTTTGGGAGCTTCCCTGGGTTCGGCTTACGGGCTCTTTTTGGAAATGCTGCCGGCAATGAGCGATCGAGTCGCCGGCCCTCCCGCCTACGCAATGGTGGGAATGGCCGCCGTCCTCGCCGGCAGCGCCAGAGCACCGCTGACAGCCATCCTATTGATGTTTGAATTAACCCGCGATTATCGGATTGTCTTGCCTTTGATGGCCGCAGTCGGATTGAGCGTTTGGCTGGTGGAGTGTGTCAACCGCCGATCTGCCGCCCACAGCCTCAACCTTCAGCAAATGGGCGTAGACGTGGCTCTCAATACACCGATCAAAGCCAGAGAACAGTTGCAGGATTGGGAAGATGTTCTGGGCGATCGCATCGTGACAGAGTTGATTTCTTGCCAACTTCCGATCGACGGCGAACACAGTATCGATCAACCAGAAGCCACTGACGCCCCAGTGCTAGCCCTTGCCAATTCACATTCCTCCGAAAAAGTCAACCCCAATAAAGAATAAAAAACAGCGTGACAGCAGAAACAGACGAAGAACGGGAGAATTTAGAATTCTTCCCTCTTCCCTCTGCGTTCTCTGCGCCCTCTGGGGTTAATTCCTCTTCCTTCATATTTCAGCTAAAATAACCAAATATTATTAACAATAGGCAGAGAGGGGCTTCGGTGGCAGGAAACGAGGCAACTGCAAAAAACAAAAGTCAGAAAATACCCGGCAAAACCCCCTTGGGTTCCACTCATTACGGCTTGTTAGGGCTGCATCCTTCAGCCTCAGCGATCGAAATTCGGCGCTCGTACCGGGAACTGAGCAAACTCTACCATCCCGATACCACCGAGCTGCCGCCCGCAGTCGCCACCGCCAAATTTCAGCAGCTCAACAACGCCTACGCCACCCTCAGCAACCCAGAACGTCGCCTCGCCTACGACCTCAAAATAGGCTATTCTCGCCAGACCGTGATTGGGCAACCCCCAGGCTTCAATACTCCGGTTTCGGGCTCGGGCAAAAAAACTTACAACTCCGCTTACCTAGATCCCACGGATCGACCTCTTTCCCCCGGAGAAATGTTCGCTCTGTTTATCATGGGAGCTAGCTTAATCGGATGTTTGGTACTCGCGATCGCGATAGGCTTAATTCGCGGCAATTAAAGCGTCAAATCTCACATCTCCAATCTAAAATCGGAAATTCTCAATCCGAAATCCCCAACCTAAAATCTAAAATCTAAAATCTAAAATCCTATGACTCTTCCTTCCGCTGACACTCCTTTGTACAACCATCCACTCCCGGAAATCGAGCAGTGGCTCAAAAGCCGCGGCTGCCAGCAAGATCAGCGAGAACTTCACTGCTGGCAGATCGAGCAACTTACATGGAAAGCAGAACTCTCCCTCGATATTGACCAACTCACCGTCCGCTACATCGATGCTGGAGCCGACGGCCAAGACATTCAGCGAGCATTCAAATACTCCCTCTCACGTCAGGACATTGAAGCAGCCGTTTTCTCCGGCCCCTAATTTGATTTGACATTTGAGAGTTGAGATTTGTCCTCCAATCTAAAACCTAAAATCGTTATGTTGAGCAGGAGATGAGTGAAATTGGTATTAGATTTTAGATGGGGAATCCAGGTAAGAATCCGGAGCATCAAGCGTGCAACCATTTACATGGGAGTGCGAGGGGGACGCTCGCAGCTCGTAAAAACGTTTTTTACTTTCATGGAGATGCTCCCTCAGAATCGATATCTACTTGGAAACTGAAAAATCAACCAAAAAATCTAAAATCTAAAATCCCAAATCCAAAATCGTTAGACTTTGCCAAATCGGCGGTTGCGTTGCTGATAAGTAGACAAAGCGCGGTGAAACTCCGATCGATCAAAATCCGGCCACAGCGTCTCAGTAATGTAAATTTCGGAATAAGCCATTTGCCATAGTAGAAAATTGCTCAACCGCATTTCCCCGCTCGTCCGGATCAGCAAATCCGGGTCACAAACATCAGCAGTATACAAATAGCGTTTAAATAAAACCTCATCAATCTCCTCCGGCTGCAACTTGCCCTCTTTCACCTGAGTGGCGATCGCCCGACAAGCTTGTACAATCTCCTGACGCCCCCCGTAATTCGTCGCCACCGTAAACAAAATCCCTTGATTGTGCTGAGTGGCCGTCACAGAACGCTCGATTTCGGCTTGCAAAGACTTCGGCAAAGCCTGCAAATTCCCCATAAATTGAATTTGCACGTCCTCGTCCACCATCTCCCGCAATTCTTGCCGCAGCTTTCCCTCAAACAAACTCATTAAAAAATCGACCTCTCCGGCCGGCCGCCCCCAATTCTCCGTCGAAAAAGCATAGGCCGTTAAAGCTGGAATCCCCCAATCTTTGCAGCAGCGCAGCAGTTCCTTCAGAGTGCTAGCTCCTCGGCGGTGCCCCGCAATCCGCGGCAACCCCTTATTCTTAGCCCAGCGCCCGTTCCCGTCCATAATCACTGCTATGTGCTTAGGCAGTAGTTCTTGTTGCAGATCCTCCGGCAACTTTTCCAAGCAAATTCCTTGACTCATGGTTTCTCCCGATTACCCGACTAACGGCGCAGTATCCGTTTTAATAGCGTCACTCCCTTCAATCCTATCTGGCGTCCGAGATTGCCGATCGGAATTGGAGCCACAACTCTTTCTCCCTCGGACGGAAACAGCTTTGCTTCCAGCAATTCCTTAAGTTTGCTGCTAGTCAAAGGTCGATTTAACATTCCCATCTGGGCTAAAGAAATAGAACCCGTTTCCTCAGACACTACCACGCACAGGCAAGCTTGCACCCGTTCCGTAATCCCCATCGCCGCCCGGTGGCGGGTTCCCAACTGCCGCGACGCGCTGCGATCGGACAAAGGCAAAATTACCCCCGCCGACACGATCCGCGAACCTCGAATCAAAACAGCTCCGTCGTGCAGCAAAGTTTGCGGCTGAAAGATTGTCTGCAACAATTCTTTAGAAACTTCAGCATTTAGCTTTAGTCCGGGCACCGAAAAATCTCGATCGTCGATCGGAGAATCTGTTTCTATAATTAGTAAAGCGCCCGTGCGGTTTTGCGAAAGTTCTTTTACTGCGTCCACAATTTCATCTATTACGCTGTCCGGTTCGGGATTTGGTCGGCGATCGCGTCCAAACAATTGCCGAAATTCCCCCCGACCCAATTGTTCCAGAAATCGGCGAAACTCCGACTGCAATATGACCGCCATTGCCACAGCCGAACCAGTCACCAAGCTGTTGAGGGCAACGTGCAATAGCCTCAATCCAGCCCAGTTGCTCACCGCCGCCGCCAGCATCAAAATAATAAATCCCCGTACCATCCACAGCGTTCTGCGCTCGCCAACAATGACGAGCACCAAATACGCAAGGGCAAAAACCAGTCCAATATCGATCCCTTGAATCAATAAGGACTGAACGAGGGTCAAGTCAAAGCCAGATTGTTGATTGTTCATGGTTCATCGAACGCTACCGCCTGTGAACCGCGAACCGTGATGCACTCGAACCCATGAACCATGAACAGTTGTTATAAGGAATATGCTGAAAATCCCCGTGTTTTTAGACCGGGGAGTGTCAATCTAATCGCGTGACTGAACAAGGCAAAAGTTAAAAGTGAAAAGGCAATCATCACTAAGTAAACATGGATTGTCTTTCTTTTAACTTTTAACTTTTAACTTTTAACTTTTGAGCTCCGAGTCGTTCAGGAAGGCGGTCAAGCCTCAGCAAATCCTGGTAAGTTTCCCGCTGTATAATCGTGTTAACTTCCCCATTTCTAACTAAAACCGCTGCCGGTCGGGGCACTCGGTTGTAGTTAGAAGCCATGCTGTAATTGTATGCCCCTGTAGCCGGAACGGCTAGGATATCTCCGGCCCCACACTCTGGCAATTTGGCATCTTTAATCAGAACATCGCCTGATTCGCAGTGTTTCCCAGCAATTGTCACTGTTTCCGTTAAGGGAGCAGACATTTTGCCGGCTGCGAGGACTCGATAAACTGATTGATAGGTAATAGGACGCGGATTGTCCGACATCCCGCCATCGACAGCTATATACGTCCGCATTTCCGGAATGACTTTTTTAGAGCCAACGGTGTAAGCTGTAACGCAAGCTGTACCCACGAGCGATCGACCAGGTTCGCAAAGCAATTTAGGCAAGGGCAATTGCTGCCGCTCGCAAGCTGCTACCACTGCCTTGCAAATAGTACGAGCCCAATCTTCAATGCTAGGAGGATCGTCCGCTTCAGTATAGCGAATGCCCAACCCACCGCCAATATTAATTTCTGTTGCTGGCAAACCATAACTCTGTGCTTTTGTCAAGGCCTGAACTATGACTTCGGCTAAATCGTCATGGGGTTGCAGTTCAAAAATCTGAGAGCCGATGTGAGCGTGTACTCCCACGCAAAATAACGGCGGCTGTTGGCTGATGAAAGTAAATACTCGATCGAGCGAGTTGGGATCGAAGCCAAATTTACTGTCGATTTGACCCGTCTGAATGTACTCGTGGGTGTGACACTCAATTCCAGGTGTAAACCGCACCATAACTCGTGTCGGCCCACCGGTGAGGCTGCTGACACCTACTTCTCCCAACTCTGCTAGAGTTTCTAAATCCCGCCAATTGTCGGCTACGGTAGTGCAGCCGTTTTCGACAGCTAGCTGTAGTTCCTCGCGGGACTTGTTGTTACCGTGGAAGTAGATTTTGTCGGGGCTGATGCCGGCTTGCAGTGCAGTGTGGATTTCTCCGGCGGATACGACATCTATGCCTAAACCTTCCGAAGCTGCGATCGCGCAAACTGCCAAACAACTCCAAGCTTTAGAAGCATAGAGCACTTGAGATTCGCCCGGATAGTAACGCTTAAAAGCATCCCGGTACTGGGTACAAGCCGCCCGCAGCGTTTCTTCGTCTAAAATGTACAACGGCGAGCCAAATTGCTCCACCAAAGCTGTCACCTCGCAGCCTCCGATTTCCAACCGATCGCTGCTGTTAACACTGGCTGTCAGCGGTAACAGTTCTTGATTGGGCGATCGATTTTGCAGGGTCGGCTTCGACTCAGACAGATACTTAAGTCCCGATTCGACCCCGAAAGATTGAGTTGATACCATCGCGCAATAACTATCCTTACGGTCTTTCCCAGTGTACAATTGACCGCAAGCAATTGGGTCAGTTGCCCCCAGATTCATTCCGCAAGCAGGCTGACTGACTGAGACTCGATCGAACTCCGCATCCTTGCAGTGAGTAATGATCAAATCTAAAATCTCAAATCTAAAATTTAAAATCGGCTGTGCGTTTTCTACAAATTAAACATCTCGCGGCAGAACACCTCAACAGTGCAGTCGAACTCGATCGGCTGTGTTTTGGCGGACTTTGGACTTTAGAAGGCTATGGGCGTGAGTTAGGCAGTCCTAACAGCGACTTATTAGGTCTTTGGACATGGGAAACTGACGACTGTGAATCAGCTCAAAACCGGGCGGGCACGGGGGCACCGCCCCTACAGATTCCGCCAACTCTCATTGGTATCGGTTGTTTGTGGGCAATTTTAGAAGAAGCTCATATTACAATTTTGGCGATTCATCCTCGCTTTCAAGGTCAGGGTTTAGGACAAGCTCTGCTTTGGGATTTACTGAAAAAGGCTCACTATAGAGAATTAGAACGGGCAACCTTAGAAGTGCGATCGTCCAATTTGACCGCTATATCTCTTTATCAGAAGTTCGGTTTTCAGGAAGCTGGACGCAGACGTGGCTACTATGAAGATACGGGGGAAGATGCTTTGATTCTCTGGCGGGGTGGTCTTCATCATCCAGAGTTTGAGGAAGATTTAGCTAAATGGGAAGGGGAAATTCGCGATCGCCTCGCCTACTTTTACAAGAGGTCTAATGTATTGAATTTAGATGGAATATTGCCAAGTTGATAAAATTCCGTCAATTTATCACCATTTTATCTATAGCAATCCGATCTGAGTCTCAAGATATAACGATCCATTGTATTGCTAGACTCCATGTAGAGCAAGGGTTTCAAGTTTTGTGTGCCTAGAAAATTAATTAGGATTGCTATAGCCGTTATAGAAATAGAAGAAAGAGATTTGGATTGCGAGTAAACCTGCTAGCAGGAATTTATAACTATGAGCTAAAAATAGGTGAGAAATCTTAATTCCGCAAGAGGTCTGATGTTTACCAGCCTAGTATCCGACTATTTCACCTTGAGCTGAGGCAACCAGTAATCAGGAGTTGGCGGATCTGAACCAATTGTTGGCCATGTAGGATCACTATCCTGTCGTGGAACCCAACTACGGGGAATACCGAGCGAGAGAGCTTCACGAACTGAGTGCTGGGCTTTGGGCCATAAATTCTTGTACAAAAAGTCATTAAGTAGAAGAGGGAAGCCATGTGGTCCTAAAACAGGACTCCAAGTTCTGCTTACAATCTGACAGTGACTCTTGGCTTCAAAAACCACACTGGCCTCGTCTTCCGCATCTCCAGGCGTGGGAAGCCATACAAGTCTTTCACCAGGCATTAAACGCTCACGACCGTTAATTAGACCATTAGCGACGGTTCTCTTACGGTCAAGATATGGAACAGGATCATCAGTACTTCCGGGATCACTATCACTCAACCCTGAAATTTGGCTAGGTGACTCAGCTCCGTAAATCTCAAGAAGGTCACCATTTGAATGAGCCTGCCAAAGATCAATAATTTCGGCATTGCCTACCATCATATCTGTAAGACTTCTATAACTAAGGAGAGCAAATACTTGTCCAGACTTTAGTGTCAATGAGGCTCGATCTCTATCTGACAAGAAGTGTCTTTCCGAATGTTTCCAGCTATCAATACCTGCTACGTCAACAAGCGCACGACGAACCACGTCGATCGCTTCTTCTACTTTGACACGAAAAAACTCTCGCCTTCGGTTAACCCGATATTCATCAAGAAGATCGTGAGCTCTTTGCTCCACTAATTGAGGCCATGACGTAGTTGTACGATAAGCTACTTCAAAGGGTTCCGGAACACTTGTGGTGTAAAGAGCTTTAGCCCGATCCTCAGGCAAACAGGAAGTAAACCCAACCTTGACACAATCCGGCATTGAGTCATTGGTGAGGACGTAGACAAAGCCAACTTTATGAAATGGGGTAGTCATGAGTCAGAGATTGCTTTTACATCAATACAGGGGGATAGGCAGATTGTTTTGGCAGATCCCTCCATAACAGGTGGAGCTGAGGAAAGCTTCTTCATAATACGCCGATCGCGGTGGATCTGAGAAAAATTTCCGCTGTTCGGAGCTTGAGGGGGCTGGCGATCGCGATCCCCACCATGTGCCAGTTGGGAAACCGGGGACTCGGAATCAGCCAAATTTTTCACTTCCCTGGAGTCTTGTGAAAATTCCAGCACTCAAAACTTAAAACTTTTCTGGGCCACTCAAAACGGGGCGAGCACCGGGACACCGCCCCTACTGATTCCGCCAACCCTCATTGATTTGGGTTGTCTGTGGGCAATTTTAGAAGAAGCTCACATTATAATGCTGGCGATTCATCCTCAGTTTCAACGTCAGGGTTTAGGACAAGCTCTGCTTTGGGCTTTACTAACAAAGGCTAACTATAGACAATTAGAACGGGCAACCTTAGAAGTGCGGGAATCTAATTTAGCGGCAGTTTCTCTTTACCAAAAATTTTGGTTTAAAGAGGCTGGACGGCGCAAACGATACTACGAAGACACCGGAGAAGATGCTCTGGTAATGTGGCGCAGCGGTCTGGAAAAACCGGAATTTCAGCGATATTTGGCGGTTGAGAAAGTGCAGATGTGCGATCGGCTGCATCAGAGAAAATGGCATTTGGCGAGCGATAGTTTTGAGTTTTGAATGTAATTTGTTGTGCATTTAACTGGCATTGATAAATAATGGGTTACTCCATATCAATTTAGTTCAAAATCCTCATAGGGAATCAACCTCAGTATTGGACTAAACATCTGCCTGCCCGGCCATATTTACCGCTTTGCTTCGCGCTTCGATAATTTGACATATCTCGCGCCCCAAGCTGGGTTGACGTTCAATCATCGTATTTACAGCATCCGAGTAGATAACAAGAACTTGCAAATCGTCAACGGCGGCGATCGATACCGGACTTGGTTCTCCACTAAACAGTGCCATCTAGCCAAAAAACTCACCGCGCCAGATAGTCATTACCTCACTAATTGATGCAGGAGCGATCGCACAACTGACAACATGAAGACTACCCAAATTCCCAACGGATCTGAGACAAAATTTTAGATAAAGAAAGCCCAGCTCGCTCTCGCCCTCCCAAAACAACAAATTCTAGATATGGGCTGCAGGTTAAGGATGAGTTTAGGGGATCGATCGCCCATCTAACTAATAAGTTTTGTGCAAAACCCGGCCTGTACTTCGAGAATTATCACTTTTGCACCTGCATGACAGCCAAAAAGATTATGCTAGAATCCATCAATACGCAGTCGTAGGTTGGGCACGGGCCGAGAAGAGCAATCTTCTTGCAGTCTAGGGGAGGTTGTAGGTCAGCCACCATTTGGGTCTTCCCAGTTGAAAGCCACCCTGCAACATGAGCCTGGAATCTGCAACCGCAGCCGAGTGCGGCAGATAGGTTGGGAGTGTCGCGCTAGAATAAGCAGTACGAGTTAACACTCGAACACAAACGCTCGTTGTGCGAGCGTGACCTCGAAACGGGCACATAGCAGCAGGTGATGGGAATAAATCATGTTTGAACGCTTCACAGAAAAAGCAATAAAAGTAATCATGTTGGCCCAGGAAGAAGCTCGCCGCCTGGGTCACAACTTCGTAGGGACAGAACAGATCCTCCTGGGTCTGATCGGAGAAGGAACCGGGGTTGCAGCGAAAGTCCTCAAATCAATGGGCGTCAACCTGAAAGACGCGCGCATTGAAGTGGAAAAAATCATCGGTCGCGGTTCCGGCTTCGTAGCAGTCGAAATTCCGTTCACTCCCCGCGCCAAGCGGGTTCTAGAACTATCCCTAGAAGAAGCTCGCCAACTCGGACACAACTATATAGGTACTGAACACCTGCTGCTCGGTCTGATCCGCGAAGGTGAAGGAGTAGCGGCCAGAGTCTTAGAAAACCTGGGAGTAGACTTGTCGAAAGTCCGCACCCAAGTTATTCGGATGCTGGGAGAAACCGCAGAAGTCGCAGCCACTGGCGGCGGTGCCCGCACCAAAACCCCAACCCTCGACGAATTCGGCGCCAACCTGACTCAAATGGCGGTCGATGGCAAACTAGACCCAGTAGTCGGACGCCAAAAAGAAATCGAACGAGTAATTCAAATCCTCGGTCGCCGCACCAAAAATAACCCGGTGCTAATCGGGGAACCCGGAGTCGGTAAAACCGCGATCGCCGAAGGCCTGGCCCAGCGCATCGCTAACAACGACATCCCAGACATCCTGGAAGACAAGCGCGTCGTCACTCTCGACATCGGCTTGCTCGTTGCAGGGACGAAATACCGGGGCGAATTTGAAGAACGCCTCAAAAAAATCATGGACGAAATCCGCACAGCGGGTAACGTGATTTTGGTGATTGACGAAGTGCACACTTTGATCGGTGCAGGTGCGGCTGAAGGCGCGATCGACGCAGCGAACATTCTCAAGCCGGCTCTGGCAAGAGGCGAGCTCCAGTGTATCGGCGCTACCACCCTCGACGAGTACCGCAAGCACATCGAGCGCGATGCAGCCCTAGAACGGCGCTTCCAGCCCGTCATGGTCGGCGAACCCACCGTTGACGAGACGATCGAGATTCTCTTCGGTCTGCGGGAACGCTACGAACAGCACCACAAGCTGAAAATCTTGGATACAGCCCTAGAAGCTGCAGCCAAACTCTCACATCGTTACATCTCCGATCGCTTCCTCCCAGACAAAGCCATTGACTTGGTAGACGAAGCAGGTTCCAGAGTCCGCCTGATCAACTCGCAACTGCCCCCCGCAGCCAAAGAACTTGACAAAGAACTGCGCCAAGTCCTCAAAGATAAAGACGAAGCGGTGCGTTCTCAAGACTTTGACAAAGCCGGCGAATTGCGCGATCGGGAAATGACCATCAAAGCCGAAATTCGCGCAATTTCCCAAGCCAAAAAAACCGACTCGGCCCGCACCGGCGAAACCGACCCATCGCCAGTAGTCACCGAAGAAGATATCGCTCAAATCGTGGCAAGCTGGACGGGGGTCCCGGTCAACAAACTGACCGAATCCGAATCCGAAAAGCTGCTGCACATGGAAGATACCTTGCACCAGCGCTTGATCGGCCAGGAAGAAGCAGTGAAAGCCGTTTCCCGCGCCATCCGTCGCGCTCGCGTTGGCTTGAAAAATCCCAATCGCCCGATCGCCAGTTTTATCTTCTCCGGGCCTACCGGCGTCGGCAAAACCGAACTCACCAAAGCCCTAGCAGGCTACTTCTTCGGTTCCGAAGACGCCATGATTCGGCTGGATATGTCGGAGTACATGGAACGGCACACCGTCTCCAAACTCATCGGTTCTCCTCCAGGCTACGTCGGCTACAACGAAGGCGGCCAACTCACAGAAGCAGTCCGCCGCCGTCCTTACACCGTCGTGCTGTTCGACGAAATCGAAAAAGCCCACCCCGATGTCTTCAATATGCTGTTGCAAATATTGGAAGACGGCCGATTAACAGATGCCAAAGGTCGCACCGTGGACTTCAAAAACACGCTGCTAATTATGACCTCAAACATTGGTTCTAAGGTGATTGAAAAAGGTGGCGGTGGTCTCGGTTTCGAGTTCAGCGACAACCAAGCCGATGCTAATTACAACCGCATTCGTTCTTTGGTTAACGAAGAACTCAAAAACTACTTCCGCCCGGAATTCCTCAACCGACTCGACGAAATTATCGTCTTCCGTCAGTTGAACAAGGAAGAGGTCAAGGAAATCGCGGTCATCATGCTCAAAGAAGTGTTCGGTCGTTTGACAGAACAGGGAATCACCCTGGAAGTGACCGAAAAATTCAAAGAACGGCTGGTAGAAGAAGGCTACAACCCCAGCTACGGAGCCAGACCCCTGCGCCGCGCCATCATGCGCTTGCTGGAAGACAGTTTGGCTGAGGAAATCCTTTCTGGACGCATCAAAGACGGCGACACCGCTGTTGTGGATGTGGGCGAGGACGGAATTGTTAAGGTGCTGCAAGGTCAAAAGCGGGAATTGCTGCCCCAAGGCGCTGAGTAAGATTGAGTGGCGTGCGATCGCGAGTTAAGTTTGGAAATCACCAATCTCGCAGTCGCAAACAACTCAAAATCCTCACATAAAAAAGGTAGAGAATTTAAATTCTCTGCCTTTTTTATGAGTTAATATCAAGAGGAGAGTTATAGCATAAATCTTTGATTGATAGGGAAACAACAGATGCAACGCAGATGCTTTTCAAGATTGTTTGCGAATGCCTGCACTGCACGTCTAGTAATTAAGAGTGACATACTTCAATGGTAAGCTGTACTGCATTTAAATTGTATATTTCGGGCGGGTTCGCGTGTCCTACCAGCTCATGGTTTGATTATTTCTTGAAATGCAATTTAAATGCTGAGCGAGCTTAATCAGATAATTAATGGCAACTATTGAGCGAGGACTTTCATGACATCTGAAAAAAATAAGTTGGGTACACAAGTAGCAGAAAATCCGCCTGAAAGCTGGTGGCAGAAAGCGTGGAAGTCGCAGCGAGAAAATCTTCAGATAGTGATTATTGCTTTGAGTTTAGCAATAGTGATTCGAGCCGTGGTCGCCGAACCGCGCTACATACCCTCAGATTCTATGGTACCTACTTTGCACGTGGGCGATCGCGTCGTAGTCGAAAAAATCTCCTACTACCTCGAACCTCCAAAAACTGGCGACATCGTAGTATTTACTCCCCCGGAAAAGTTGCAAGAAGAAGGCTTTACCCAAGACCAAGCATTCATCAAGCGGATAATTGGCTTACCGGGTCAAACCGTCGCCGTTAAAAAAGGTTTAGTTTATCTCAACGACCAACCCCTCGTTGAAAAATATATTGCCGAACCTCCTAAATACCAGTGGGGACCTTTTCGCGTCCCAGAAAATGAATACTTTGTGATGGGAGACAACCGCAACAACAGCAACGACTCCAGCAGGTGGGGATTTTTACCTAAGCAGAACATCATTGGCCGCGCTGTAGTGCGGTTTTGGCCTCTAGAACGCATCGGGGAAGTTTGAAGTCAGTTGACAGTTGACAGTTGACAGTTGACAGTTGACTGTTGACAGTTGACTGTTGACAGTTGACTGTTGACAGTTGACAGTTGACAGTTGACTGTTGTCATCGCCAGCCCAATGCCCAATGCCCATCCCTTATGCTGTACGGAAATTTCTACTTATTCTTGTGCCTTAAGGGGTAGGGACTTCCTCCGGCAACTGATAAAATGGTACAAAAAGCAGCGGGATTTCTCGCCTAGATCAAAATTAGTAGAATATTAAAACATTAGGAAAGCTATGGGATTTTTTGATTCAGAAATTGTTCAGCAAGAAGCCAAGCTGTTGTTTGAAGACTATCAATCTCTCATCAAACTAGGTGGCAATTACGGGAAATTCGATCGCGAAGGCAAGAAAATGTTCATCGCTCAGATGGAATCAATGATGGAGCGCTACCGTATTTTTATGAAGCGCTTCGAGCTGTCTGAGGACTTCATGGCTCAGATGACTGTAGAGCAGTTAAAAACACAGCTCAATCAATTTGGCATCACGCCCCAGCAGATGTTCGATCAAATGAACTCAACGCTGGAGCGGATGAAATCTGAGCTGGAAAAACAGTCTTAGTGTCAGAAGGAAGAAGGAAGAAGGAAGAGGGAAGAAGGAAGAGGGAAGAGGGAAGAAGGAAGAGGGAAGAAGGAAGAAAAAGAAAGTATTCCCCATGCCCAATGCCCAATGCCCTGTTTGGCCAATGCCCAATGACTAATGACTGATAATTAAGGCCGCTCAAAAGATGAAGGAGGTTTGAAACTTTCTGCGGGAACACCTTCCAAAGCTTGGCTCATAAAATCACGCCAAACAGGGGCGACAATAGTACCACCAGTAGCACCGTAGCTCATCGGTCTATAATTGTCGTTGCCCATCCAAACAGCCACGGACAACTGCGGTACGTAACCCACAAACCAGATATCCCGTTCTGAAGAAGTTGTACCAGTTTTCCCAGCAGCCGGCCGCCCAAGTTGAGCCGCCCTTGCCGTTCCGCTGGTAATTACCCCTTGCAGGGCGCTGTTGACAGATGCCGCAGCCCAGGAATTGAGAACTAATTTGGGTTTAGGCGTATTGTCGAGCAAGACGTTGCCGCTGCTGTCAGTTACTTGCACGATAAACGTGGTGTCAGAATGCCAGCCGTTGTTGGCGAAGGTAGCAAAAGCTCCGGCCATTTCTAAAGGAGTGAGGTCAACGGCACCCAAGGGCAAAGAAACCACCGGTTCCATCGGACTTCTGATGCCGAGTACGCGGCAAATCTCAATCACTTTATTCAATCCGACTTCTTGGCCAAGCTTGACGGCGGGAATGTTCAGAGATACTTCCAAAGCTCTGCGGATGCTGACGGCACCGGAGAAGCCGCCACCGTAGTTTTGAGGGTAGTAGTAGCCGTCGCCGTCGCGGTAGCCGACAGGGGAGTCGTAGACAACTGAATCCGGGCCGTATTTGCCGCTAGCAAAGGCAGCGTAGTAGATAAAAGGTTTAAAAGAAGATCCGGGCTGGCGGCGTGCTTGAATGGCGCGGTTGAACTGACTCTTTTCGTAATCGACGCCGCCCACCATTGCTTTGACGAAGTGGGTGCGGGGATCGACGGCGGCTAGGGCAATTTGACCTTCGTCGCGATCGTAAAACAGCCCTTGGTAGTAAAGCCGATTGTGCCACGCTTTGACTGTTTCTTCGGCTATGCGCTGCATTTTGAGGTCGATCGTGGTTTGAACGCGCATTCCTCCCTTAACCACGGCATCTCGCCCGAAACGCCTAGTCAGTTCCTGGACTACGGCTTGTGTTACGTAAGGAACTTGAGAGCCACCAAAAGAGGTAATTTTGCCTAGCTTAATTTTTTCCTTGCGGGCTGCTGTCTCTTGAGCCGGTGTAATCCATTTAAGATCCTTCATGCGGTTTAAAACGATTTCCTGCCGCTCTTTTGCCAACTTGTAATTGACGAAAGGACTGTATTCTTCGGGGGCAGAAATTAAGCCGGCCAGCATCGCTGCTTCTGAAAGAGTCAAATTACCTGCTGACTTGTTGAAATAGCTTCGAGAGGCTGTCTCTACGCCGTACAAGTTGTGACCTAAGTAGATTTGATTCAGGTATAGTTGCAGAATTTGGTCTTTGTTGAGAATTTGCTCCAAGCGGATAGACATTACCGCTTCAGCTACCTTGCGACTAAATTTTGACTGGGGAGAAAGAAACAGGTTCTTGACTAGCTGCATAGTCATAGTCGAGCCCCCTTCCACGGTTCGACCTTTCTCTAGGTTGACTATGAGAGCTCGGGCTATCCCGCCGGGGTTGATGCCTTTGTGGGTGAAGAAGTTGCTATCTTCGATCGCCAGAACAGCTCGTTTCAGGTTGGGGGAGATTTGGTTGAGGGGTACGACATCCCGGTTGGCTTCGTCGTGGATGCTGGCTAGGGGCTTGCCGTTGATGTCGTAAATGTGGGTAGTTTCTGTGGGAGAGTAGGTTTGCAAGATCCGAACATCTGGCAAATTGCGGAAGCTGATCGCTAAGCCAACCAGTCCACCAGCGACTACGGAACTGGCAAGCATTGTCATGCTGAGTATGGTTCCGGCGGTCACTTTACTGACTGACTGAACAAACTCGAATACGGGGGCTGAGTTTTCCGTGTTATTGCGGACTGCGTTGGTTGACACGTGGATTTCACTTCCTCACTCGATTTGGGGTTTAAGACTTTTAATTTTAGATGCGAACCCTAGAGACTGTCAGCTAATGAAAGCCGGTCAGCTTTGGGATTATAGTAGCTTGATAGTTATGTTTTTATGCGTCAACCAGTGAGTGTAACTAATTCTGCTGCACTTTGGCAAAATATGATGGACGATCGCTCCCCGATGATAACTCCTAACCTTTCAGCGCTTTACCGCGGCGTCAGCGAGATTTTTCCAGATCGACCTGATTCTAGCAACCCTGACGAAAATTTAGCCCAACTGCTGGCAACAGTCGATCGACCCTTGCGCGTCAAACTGGGAATTGACCCGACAGGGAGTGACATTCACTTGGGACACAGCATTTGCGTCCGCAAGCTGCGAGCTTTTCAGGATGCCGGTCACACAGCCGTACTGCTGATCGGAGATTTTACCGCAAGAATTGGCGATCCGACAGGGAAGTCGGAGATGCGTAGCCAGTTGACAGCCGAACAAGTGGCGGAAAATGCCAAGACTTATTTAGACCAAGTGCGTCCGATTCTAGATTTTGACACGCCCGGACGTTTGGAAATTCGCTATAACTCCGAGTGGTTGTCGAAATTGGATTTGGCGAAGATTTTGGAACTGCTGGGGACGATGACGGTGCAGCAGATGCTCGCTAAAGAGGGATTTGATAATCGGATGCAGCAGGAGAATGCGATTTATCTGCATGAGTTTCTGTACCCGCTAATGCAGGGTTACGACTCGGTGGCTTTGGAAGCGGATGTGGAGTTGGGGGGAACCGACCAAAAGTTTAATATTGCCGTGGGGAGAGATTTGCAGCGACATTTTGGGATGAAACCGCAGTTTGGTTTGCTGATGCCGATTTTGATCGGGACTGACGGGGTGCAGAAGATGTCGAAGTCTTTGAACAATTATGTGGGTTTGTCGGAAGACCCGCTGACTATGTATTCTAAGTTGGAGAAAATTGCTGATAGTTCGATCGCCCAGTATTTTGAACTATTGACAGATTTGCCGCTTGATGAATTGCCAGAAAATCCGCGAGAAAAACAGAAACTTTTGGCTGTGGATGTGGTGCGCCAGTATCGGGGGAAGGAAGCGGCGGATCGCGCACAACAAGATGCAATGGCGCTGGTTAAAGGTGCTGCGGGACAAGCTGATGCTGTGGCAGAGTTTTCTTTGGCAAACGTCCAGTTTCCGGCTAAGTTGTTTTATATTCTGAGTGCTAGCGGGCTTTGTAAAAGCAGCGGTGATGCCAGGAAGTTGATGCAGGGCGGCGGGGTGAAGTTGGAGGGCGATCGGGTTTCTGATGTTAACCTTACTTTTGAATCACCTGCTGATTTATGCGGTAAGGTTTTGCAGGTTGGGAAGAATAAGTTTGTTCGTTTGGTGTCTTGAATCTCTTTTTTAACCGCAGATGAATACTGAAGATGAACGCTGATAATCGAATTATTGTTGCTTTGGATGTTTCGAGTCAAGAAGAGGCGATCGCACTTCTGGACAAACTTCCGCAAGTATCTTTTTGGAAAGTGGGTTTGGAACTGTTTGTGAGCTCCGGGCCGGGGATTTTGGAAATTTTAAAGCAGCGGGAAAAGCGGATTTTTCTCGATTTGAAGTTTCACGATATCCCGAATACTGTAGCTGGTGCTTGTCGGGCTGCTGCTAAGTATAATGTGGATTTATTGACTATCCATTCTACTTGTGGTAAAGATGCTTTGAAAGCGGCACAGTTGGCTTTGACTGAAGGGGCGGCGGCTGTGGATAAACCGAGTCCTAAGTTGATTGCAATTACCCTGTTAACGAGTTTGAATTCGCGACAGTTGGCTTTTGAGTTGAAAATACCTTTGGAGTTGCCGGAATATGCTTTGCACATGGCATTGTTGGCTAAGGAAACGGGTTTAGCTGGGGCTGTTTGTTCTCCGCAAGAAGTGGAACAGTTAAGAATGAGTTGCGGGGATGATTTTCTGTTAGTTTGTCCCGGTGTGCGTCCGAAATGGGCTGAGGGAGGGGATCAAAAGCGATCGATGACTCCGAAGGCGGCTTTGAAAGCTGGTGCGGATTATCTGGTGATTGGGCGGCCGATTACTGCTGCGTCTGATCCGGTGGCGGCTTTTACACGTATTTGTGAAGAGATTGAATAACAATATGAAGGTTTTTTAAACCGCAGGTAAATACAGATGAACACAGAGAAAATTTCATCCGCGTTTATCTGTGTTTATCTGCTGATATCTGGGGTTGCAACTCCGACTTTGGCAGTTAATTTTGTGACCAATCATGCTAACAGTATAAATGCCAGTCGGTATGATTTGTTAGCGCGATCCCCCTGTCCGGCTGATTTAGAAACTTTGGTCGCTCGCCTGTTGCAAGATTTGCCGAGTTATGCTAACCGCGTAATTGTGCGATCGCACTTTTCTCCTAACACTAATACACCGCCCGGTTACGCGCTGCCTCAAATAATTTTAGCGGGCCGCCCCGAGTTTGAACCGCTACCTTTAAATTTTGAAGATGCGCTTCCTGAAAATGCCAGTCAAGTTTTCATTACTACTTTGGAACGGCAGTATCGCGGGGAAAAACCAGTCGAAATTCAGCAATATCATTGGTTATTTTTTATTAAAACTGCG
This sequence comes from Microcoleus sp. B3-D2, assembly GCF_036705345.1. Lineage (NCBI taxonomy): Bacteria > Bacillati > Cyanobacteriota > Cyanophyceae > Oscillatoriales > Microcoleaceae > Microcoleus > Microcoleus sp. B3-D2. The sequence continues at coordinate 57,138 of NZ_JAUBUG010000009.1, read as the reverse complement.
AATGGGTGGGAATTGGCAAAAATTGTTTCTCGGTTTGGTACTGCGGCGGATATTCGTTCTTTATTAGGTCAAGATAGTGAAAACGAAATTGCTGAGGCTATTCGGTTGTGGTTGCGCGATTGTCATGCAAAGCCATAACTTTCGCTGGTGCCGATAATTTTTTTTACACTTAAAAATAGCCTCTTGACAGCACGTCATCTTCGTCTAGTTCATCTTTACCAATCATCCCTTCAATCTCACTTAAAAATCTCATAAAAACTTCCGGTGCAAAGGGGTTGTTATCGAGATGATCGACAAAATAATCTTTATTTTTCTTTCTTCCCTCTACCGTACTAAAAGCACTTCTTATATTAGACGATAAGCGTTTGGCTTTTCTCAAAATTAGTATCTCATCAATAGCTGTGAGTGATGAGCTAATCGGCGACATATCAAGCCACTCACATAGCAAGAAATACTTGGCTCCTGGTACACTCAATTTTACATCCAGGGCAGTTGCGGCGCCCTCTTGAAACATGGTTTTATCAAGATTTGTTTTACACTCAGCCGCAACATAAGCAATATTTGCCTCGCGGGAGGTAGTCTCCTTAAAATCTTGGTTATGAGAGGCTTTTAGAAATATTTTCCTACTAATCGCAAAATCTTGATCCTTGGCTCGAATACTCATCCCACCGCCTTTTGGACTGAGTTTTAAACTTGACTCAAATCGTAGTGATGAAAAACACTGTGTTGGGCCAAAGGATAATTCTTTGTCCTTTAATGAATCTGCAAAGACGGTTGTAACTAAGATAGGTATAAATTCTTCAATAATTGAGTTGTCAAGTTTTAATTGCCCTTTTTGACGGTACAAAAAATCATTGTCACTGTCAAAAATTAGTTCGACGTCAATGTATCGCTTATAGGAGGTTAGATGGGATACCATCTCGGGAACAACTTTCAGATCATCCCCCCTGATGTTTTTAAGCGTTTCCAACCATTTTTTATAGTATTCGATTGCTTGATTAACACGCCGTTTATCTGTAGGAGGTAATTTCACGTTATCAAGTAATGCTGCTAGTTTGTCCCCATGTGGTTGAGTTAAATTAAACATAATTTTCTGCTTTTGGGTTGAGTATTTCAATGGTTTTCCGTGAACGCTGCAGATCGAAATAAGGTGAGGGCTGTACTGTGGCAGCCTTATCGATAGCATCCTTGATTTCATATTTTACTTGTTCATTCGCTACGGAATAAGCAGATATTAAAGCTTCTATAGCAAGAGTTCTGGCTTGATGTATGGCAAAATAATACTGTAAATCTTCTCTTTTTGTAAAGTGTAGTATATCTTCTTTGATAATTTTTCCATAACGATTTACAAAACTTCTTTCTTGACGGATATTTAAGCTAATCCCCAATACTTGACGAGCAACTTCTGCAACTAACTCCCCGTTTAAAAAAGGCGTCCCTCTAATATTTGATTCTTTACCTACTACAAATATTATTCTACTGTTATGGCTGCATATTCTTAACAATTCTTGCAAAGTATAAGCGATGTCTAAGCAATATTGAATCACAGTTAGAAATCTATTACTTCTATGCTTTCGATTAGAACCAAACTCTGATTTTGCCACCTCTAAAATTTTCCAGTTTAGTGCTTCAGTAGAACCGCGATACTGCTGATGATAGTTAAATACATTGATATAAGGGGGGGAGGTAATCACAAGATTGACGCTGGAGTTTTGTAAGGGAACGTGTCTTGCATCGGCATTGTAGGCATTTATCGGCTTTTTACTATAGGGTAGTTTAAGAACAAAAGTAGCGATATTTTCCGCAAGTGTAAAAACTCTTGATTTGGTAAGTTTTTTGTTTTCTAAGTCTAGCAATATAATTAATACTTCATGTAGGATATTAAGGAAAATTTCTTCATCATCAACGGCTACGTGTACAATTTTATCTATTAAATCATTGGGTGTAAGTTCTTTATGTATTGTTTGGAAGAGTGGCATTCTCTCCCATATCTCTGTTTTTAGTTTAGTGAGAAAACAATTGATACATTTTTCACGCTTTCTTGGTGAAAGAGTGATGAATTTATAAGTGTTAGCTAGGATTAAGGCTGCTGGATTTATTTCTGTTCCGCAGGCTTCCAGTCCGAATCTTCCTGCCTCATATAAAACTGTTCCACTACCTAAAAATGGATCAAAAATTACACTATTTTTATTGGCATATTTATCAATCAAAGCTTCGATGAACTGGGGTGAAAATTGCCCTTTCCAAGGAAGTGGATTAGTACGTTGTTTATCTTCAATGTCTAAGAGTTCTTGAGGGATTTCTTGTCTATTGATAGGAGTTTCACTAAAAATACTAGAGACAACCATAATTCGGATTTTTACTACAGGGCGTGAATTTATGAATGGAATGCGGGAACTTTTTTTGTAGATGGCAGGTAAAAATCAAAGATTTTTGGTGAAACCAGCCCCCTACCAATTGCGAATGAAAATAAATTATAATTTTTCGGTGGGTCGGGGCGGGTTTTAAGATTGTGGGTAAAAATCAGAGATTTTTGGTGAAACCAGCCCCGACAAATCAACAAGAAAAATTCATTACATTACAATTGCTATTTTAATTCATCCAATTTAGCCTTGATAGCTTGCATATCTTGCCACATATACCATTTCGGAGTTTCCGGTTCTCGGGAGGGGTTTCGCAGCAAGTAAGATGGGTGGAAAATTGGCATACACAAACGATTTTCCCATTCCATCCATTGACCTCTGATTTTACTAATGGGCCGCTTGTCGCTTAGCAAACCTTTGAGGGCTGTTGCACCGGTTAATAAAATAATTTTGGGGTCTAAGATGCGAATTTGTTCGAGCAAGTAAGGTTTGCAAGCTTCGATTTCTTTTGCTGTCGGAGGGCGGTTGTTGGGAGGGCGACATTTGATGACGTTGGCAATGAATACGTCGTTTTCTGCACTCAATCCCACGGATTCTAAAATCTTATCTAACAGTTGGCCCGATCGCCCGACGAAGGGCAATCCGGTTTCATCTTCGTTCTGTCCGGGCGCTTCTCCCACAATCAAAATTGAGGCTTGAGGATTGCCACGCCCGATGACAGCGTGAGTGCGGGTATTGCCCAATTCGCAGCGGTAGCAGCGGTTGCAGTGCTCGCCGATTTGTTCCATATTTTGATAAGTGCCGGGAGGGATGGGAATTTTGGCATTTGCTGGTATTGAGTCTGTTTGAAAAGTGGCACTTTGATTGTTGTCAAAAAGGCTGAGTTGCAAGTCGCTGGACATACATTTTACAATTAGGGAGAGATTTTGGAGTCTAGAGTTTATAGTTTAGATCGGGTTTGGTGATTTGAGATTGGCTAGATGCTTGTATGGGATGCTGTCGATTCCCTACGGGATAGCTACGCTCGCGCGTACAATCTCCAATTAACACTGGCACAATCTCCAATTGTTTGGTTGAGCTCGTACAGGCAAAAATATGTTCTCTAACCCGTTTTTTGACGATCGCGCCGATGCAGGCGAAAAACTGGCCGAGGCAGTTGTGGGCGAGTTCGGCAAGTTGAATTTAACGGCACAGGAGGCTGTGAAACCGATTGTTTACGCCTTGCCGCGCGGGGGTTTGCCCGTTGCTGTGCCGATTGCGCGCCGCTTGGGCTGTCCTTTGGATGTGGTTGTCGCCAAGAAAATTACTCGCCCAGATAATTTAGAATTGGCGATCGGGGCTGCAACGGCTGACGGTCACGTCCTCTGGGAAAAGCAAAAGCTGCTGAATTGGCGCTTGCAAAAATCCGCCCTGCCCGTGGCTCAAAATAATGCTCAATCTCTGCTGGCAGATTTGTCTCCTGGGCGCCCAAATATCAGCGCGGCGGGGGCTTTGGCGATTTTGGTAGATGACGGCATTGCTACGGGGATGACGATGGCTGTGGCGGCTAAGGCTTTGGAGTCGCAGCAACCGATGGCTTTGTGGATTTGCGCGCCTGTCGCCCCGGCAGATTTGATGGGATTTTTGGCCCAGATGGGCGATAAGTTGATCGTTCTGGAGACTCCTCACCCTTTTTACAGTGTCAGTCGCTTTTATGGGCAATTTCCGCAGGTTGAGACTGCGGAGGCTTTAAGGTGTTTGCAGCAACAAACTGAATGGCGATCGTAGGTTAAGCTAGAAGGCTAAATCTAAAAGCTCGATCGCTAAAACATGAGACCTTGGCAATATTGGTTGGACACTTTGATTCTGTCTACTCAGCACAATCCGCCTCGCTTTGTTGAGCTGGTAATGTTAACTTTGGCGATGATTTTGCTCGGGCTGTGGAGTGTAACATTGCAGTGGCAGTATTTAACGCTGTCTCTGAGTTATATAATTGGTTCGTCTTTTTCAATTTTGGTGCGGGAATCCCTCGGCCCACGGCCTCAATTCCAACTAACTCATCTGACAGCATTGCTGTTATTAATCATCAGTTTTTATAGTTTTGCTGAACTGATTAGGTAGTTAAGGCTGTTTTGATTTGTAGACGCGGGTTTGACAATGTGATTGCGAAGGTGGTGAAGCAATTGCATAACTTATATAGCAATCCTCAGCGGGTTGTGAACTAGATGTTTTTTTGAACGAACCGCGAAGACGCGAAGGACGCGAAGGAAAGATCGAGGGTTCACAAATCATTAGCCATCATCCTACATTCTAATGGGATTGATGTAAAATTATGCGGTTCCCGGCAGGATCGAAGGCATAGATTTCTAGACCGTGAGAAGCTTTGATAATTTCTCCGTTGGGCGGATAACCTAAAGCCCAAATTCTGGCGATCGCAGTTTCGATATCGCTGACTTCCAAACACAAACTGATGCCTGTTTTGGCTCGATTTGCAAATTCCGCTTTGTGGGAATCTTTTGGTTTGAATATGCCGAGTCTTAAGCCGGGGAGTTGAAATTCAGCATAGGTATTGGGAATATAAGGGTTTGGTTCTATGTCGAGAAATTTGGTGTAAAATTTAACGAGAACTTCCTTATCAAGGTCGGCTAAAGTCACTAGGGCGGCGCTGTATTGGAAACTCATATAAATTGGTAATGGGGAATTGGTAATGGAAAATTGATAATATTATAACTTTCTATCTATTTAAAATCCTCCAATTCGTCCGACTATTTCGATTTTACCTTGTCGATCGCTTGTGAGAATCACAGCTTCGCCGCTTTGCGGTACAATATCAGTGATAGCGGTAATATTTACTTGATGAGTTACCAGAATAATCGCGCCTTTTGTGTTGCGGTTGTCAACAATTAATTTGCGGATTGTCGCTGTTTGTCTGGCTTCTGTGCTACTGTCCCTAAAAAACGAGTTCAGCGCTGGTAACGGTTCGACTTTGCCTATATTTATCAGTTTTGCTGTTTCCAAACACCTACACCACTGACTGGATAAAACTCTGGCAACTTTGATGTTGCGGTTGCGAAATTCGGCTCCAATTTGCTTGGCTTGGCTTTGTCCCTGTGCTGATAAATTGCGCTGGGTGGAACAGTCACCCAACTTAAAGTTAGCAGGATCTCCCGTACCTGGGGCGATCGCGTGTCGCATTGCTACCACCAACCCCGTCTCCCCCCGCTGCAACAATTGCCACCCTGCTTGAGTTTGCGCGTTAGTTGCTGCGTCAGAACTTGCAGTTGCAGTAATTAAGCCGATCGACAATACTAAAGCTAGCGATCCGAAAAACCATTTCCAGTTGAGGTCAATCCGCGCAGCCATTGTTCCAGAACTTAGAAATTATCTTATCATATTATAATACAACAAATATTGCTCTATGGAACTCACCAATTTTATTGCTCTGTCTGTCATTATTGCCCTCGTGCTGGGGATTGGGTTGGGAACAATGACTTGGGCTTACTTCGGCAAGGGCAGCATTTCTGTACTCTTTAAAGAACCAATTTTAACTTACCCAGAATTTCCCGATACCGACAGCGGCAGTAAAGCTTCCGTTTATTTTCAACAAGGAATTGAGGCTTATCAGTCAGGAAAGTACCGCAAAGCAAAAGATAAATTTACCAGCGCTGTAGAACAAGTTTCAACTTTGGCAGAAGCTTACCACAATCGCGGCTTAGCTTGTGCAAATTTGCGATCGGATGAGGAGGCCGTTGCAGATTTGATCCGTGCCAGCGAATTATATCAACAGCAGGGGGCTGGATTTGCCCTCGACACGATTAAACAAAATCTGGCAGCCTTGAAGCAGCGCAAATTAGAACGAGAAAAACAAAAAGCAGTAGCGACCTAAATTATTAGGTTGGGCCAGTGGAACTCAACTCAACCCTAGAGTTGTGGTCTGAAAAACCCGGTTTGTTGAGTGTGGTTGGGAGAAACCGGGTTTGTTTAGAGAATTTCTATTAAAGTTGAAAATCAAGATTTCACCTTCTCCGGGTAAACTAAATTGTTCGGGAATCTTCTATTTGGTCGATTTTTGAAATCATCATTTCTCGGCTTGAGGCCACAACTCGATAGTTAGTAATGGGATCGTAAGCTTCCCATTCTTGAGTCACTTCGCTGTCTTGCCACAAAAACCATTCCCGATAAATTTCGCCGTCATCAATGTCGCCGCACAAGGGAAGCCAATCATCTCCTCCCAAGCTCTCGAAATCTCCTCCTACTAAGTCAATCCAAGCTGCAAGGATACAAGAGTCAATAACATTATTATTAACAGTGACTGCGTTAGAGTAAAGAGAAGTTTCGGGAAAACAAAGTGTGGATTTCATAAGCTGTACCTGAATGTTATGTTATTAATTTATAAAAAAATCCTCTAGGTCAGTGACAGCAGAATGCCACTATCCTAACCTCCACAGTTGCCACCTCGAAAAACCTTGACACCCAAAGCGCTCAAATGCCTCTGCCGTATGACTTGAGACCGCTTTGAGTCAAGTCGCTAGACAGGCTAAATTGAGCCACTTTGCCAAGTGGCATACAAGAAAGCCCGATCGACCAAATATTGCTGGCGAAGGATCTCGCGCATTGGGGAGCGAAGACAGTGCAACTGGTAATTCTATACTGGGTAAGTTGGCAACTTTCAGTACAGTTTTTGTGATAAAATTAGCAGTAACCGGACTTTCGTACCGACAGCCTGGTTTGGTCAAAAGCTTTCCAACGAGCTTTCCAACAGTGGTGCGATCGCCAGTTTTGATTTATTGTTAATTTTGCCAAGTCCCGATCGACTGTTAGGGAAAAAAATTTATGCAAGCAACCAACCAAGAAAGAGTTATCGATCTGACAATCCACTATACCAACGGCAAACAGCAACACTTCCAGTTCATTGCGCCAGAGGGAACAGTAGGAGAGCAAGCAACTTTAGGCACTCGCCTGCACAAAATGTTGACGGCAGACCCCATAATTCTCGAATTGGCAGATAAACTGGTAGTTATCCCAGTTCACAACATACAAAGTATTGAAATATCGCCGATTCCTTCCAAATTGCCAGAGGGTGTCCTTCACCCAATGCGAGAAATCAAGAAATAGCTAAGGTGTTCTGCATCTAAATTCAACTGAAAAGGCGGGCAAGATGCCCACCCCACGCAAGCTTTTAATAAACAGAAATGTCCCACTTAAAGGCGCGAAAACTTATTACAGCTAACAGATTGAAATTACCCAAAAACTTGTCGATCGCAGGGACGGTAGATGTCGCGTGAGTGAGGGGAATAATTGCAGATTTCGCAGACTTTGACTTACCAGAAAAAATGCTTGAGCTCCACTGTCACACTACTTATTCCGACGGCACTCTCACCCCTGCCGAACTCGTAGCCGCGGCCGCGTCCTCGGGGGTTCGCGCCTTGGCAGTCACGGATCACGATACGATGTCGGGTTGGGATGAAGCCTTCGCCGCCGCTGCTTTGCACGGTATCGAAATAGTCCCCGGACTCGAACTCAGTACAGTTCACAACGGCCGTTCGCTGCACATTTTAGGTTTTTATCCCGATGCAAATAAGTTGCGAGTTCCTTTGAACGATCGCCTGCAAGGAAGGTTTCGCCGATCGCAGGAAATGGTCGAAAAATTAGCAGCAATGGGATACGCGATCGAACTGCCCAAAACATCCCCAGGAATGGCACCGGGAAGGCCTCATATTGCCTCTGCACTTGTAAAAGCCGGTCACGCGAAATCATCGCGGGAAGCATTCGATCGCTGGCTGGGAGATGACGGCCCGGCTTATGTTCATTACGAGAAATTCTCGATCGTCGAAGGCATTGATTTACTGAAAAGTTGTGGCGCAGTACCAGTGTGGGCTCACCCTTATTTATTTCGCGGCGGCGCTGTTGAGGAAGTCTTAAAAGAATTAGTAGAGGCTGGTTTAATGGGAGTTGAAGTATACCATCCCAGCCACAGTTCCAGCCAAATTCAAAAGTTGAAAGATTTGTGTCTTCATTACGGTTTGCTGGCAACTGGCGGCAGCGATTATCACGGCCCCGACCCGGAAAGGAAAGCAGCAGATAGCACCCAATTAAATATGCTGCATTTGCCCTTAGAATTGCTCGAACCGATTAAAGTTGCTGCGGCGAGTTTGAAATAGTTTTTTAGGACGAATATTGCCGACGTATACATTTGTAAAAAAAAGGAATCCTTCGCTTTTTGAGGGAGGAATTTGCGCGCAGTAAGTCATCAGAAGAAGACCGAGGTCAAGCAGAATATAAATTAATATGAAGTTAAAGGCAATTGCAGGGGAGTTGATTTTACAATGTTACTAAAGGAACTTGCCAAACGGAGCTTATTATGAGTGCAGAAGATAGAGCAAAGGCGATCGGCAAAAATTTAGAAGGCAAAGCTCAGGAAATTTTCGGTAATATCACCGGCAACAGAAAAGACCAGGTTGAAGGCAAAGCCAAACAAGCAGAAGCCGCCGCCCGCCACGCAGCAGAAGATGCTAAAAATGCGGTGAAAAATCTGGCAGATAAAGCCAAAAGGTCGATCGACAAATTGTAGAAACTGCGTTATACCAAATCCTGGCTAATAGAATTCGCTTCATATCAAATCCTGTGTCATCAATTGGGTTTGATATGATTTATTTTTGGAAGGTGCATAAACTGGGTGACTCCTGCGATATCTCTTCAAAAGCGCAATGGAGAAGTCCTATTTTAAACCCGCCCCCACCCAACTCAACCCTAAAATTCATTACAATGAATCCATGGAAAATATCTAATTGAAAAGACATGACTCAAAATAATTTACTGTCTCGCATCTCAATCGACTCGAATATCTGCTTTGGCAAACCCTGTATTCGCGGACATCGCATCTGGGTTTCTCTGATTCTTGACTTTCTCGCTAGTGGAATGACTTTTGAAGAATTGCTTGAGGAATATCCGGGAATTGAACGAGAAGACGTTTTGGCTTGTATTGCTTATGGGGCTGAGTTGGCAAGAGATTGTTATGTGGAAATTCCTGTGGGTGAAAAAAAGGTAGTTTTAAAGTGAAGTTAAAACTTGATGAAAATTTGGGCAGCATCCGCGTTGTTTCGCTGTTACGTTTAGCTGGGCACGATGTTGCGACTGTACGGGAACAAAATTTGAGTTCAACAGCGGATGGATTGTTGATTGATATCTGTCGGAGGGAAGGTAGATGTTTGGTGACTTTGGATAGGGGGTTTGGCAATCGCCTCCGCTACAATCCTTCTGATTATTCTGGGATTGTGTTACTGCGTTTGCCTTCTCAAGCGAAACCGCAAGATTTGCAAGCGGCAGTAGAAATATTAATTCGCGGATTGGATGCGGCAGAAGTTACGGGTAAATTGTGGATTATCCGAGGGGAACAGCTTTTGGAGTATCAAGCAATATCGGAAGAGGAATCTGACTAAAAAATTAAAATAAAGGAGTGATGCAAAGTAAGCCGGTTTCTACGCAAAGAATGTCGATGTTGATTCGGTGTGTGGTAATGAGAAAGGTGGTAGCCAACCCGGATTTAGTATTATGAGTTTAACACTCCTCATAGCGAGGACTTTCGCTATGAGACAGGGAATTAATTCCCCGTCGGACTTCCGGTTTCACCCGCTATTTCACCTACATTAATCCCCGTTCACCTGCGCTTAAAAATCGGGTTCCGCGGCCAAAAGCTCGATCGACAAATCCATCTGTTCCTTCCCACGCGCCAAAAACCTTTCGCACTCCTGCCAACACTCCACAGCCACCCCAAACTGCTCGAAAACCTCCTCTAGAGGCAACTCTCCCGATTCCACCCGATCGATAATCGCTTCAATTCGATCGACCGTTTCCTCATAATTCCAGTCAGACTGGCGCAACTGCGAATCAATCATAACTTTTCTTCCGCATCCAATACTTCTACAATCTTAACTTTCAGCACGCCCCGACTCAACCTCACAGTCAATTCCTCTCCCAATTCCAAACCGTCAGTTGTGCGGACGATCGTACCGTCACTTTGGATTACCGCCGCATAACCCCTTTGCAATACCGCAGCCGGATTTAATGCGGATAACTTTTCTTGCAATACTTCCAGTTTACCAGTTGCTTGCCGCAAAGTTCGGGATGTCGCAGGCAAACGTTTTAATCGATTTTGTAACAGTTGCAAATGCTCTTGTTCTGTCTGAAATCTTGCCCGCACAGCACTTGCTAAATTGACCATTCTCTGCTTGTGTTCAAAGTAAAGATCTGCTAAAATTGGTACAGCTTGAACCGCCGCCGCAGTCGGAGTGTGGGCTCGTTTATCTGCTACTAAATCCGCGAGAGATTCGTCTCTTTCGTGCCCGATGCCTGTAATAATTGGAATCGCACAATTCGCGATCGCCCTGACAACTCTCTCATCATTAAAACAAGCCAAATCTTCCGCAGAACCGCCGCCGCGCGCTAAAACGATCACATCAGCCCTACCGTCCAATTCTACACGGGCGATCGCCCTAGCAATGGCAGCAGCAGCCAATTCTCCCTGCACTCCTGTCGGCGACAGCAACACCCGCAAACCTGGATATCTTTGGGCTAGAGTGCGCTGAATGTCTCCCCAAGCAGCGCCAGTATCGGATGTCACCACGGCCACAATTTGCGGGTGTGCGGGAATCGGGCGCTTTCTGGCGGGATCGAAGAAACCCTCAGCATCTAAGCGCGATCGCAATTGCTGCAACCGCAAAGCCTGCAATCCTTCCCCAGCCGGTAGCGATTGCACAACAGTCAACTGGTACTCGCCGCGATTTTTGTAAACCCGGATGCTTCCCAAAACCAGCAACTGTTCCCCTTTTTCCGGGATTTGCACCAATTTTTGCCGCTGAGAATTCCACACTACGCAGCGAATCGCAGCGCTTTTGTCAGTGTCGCACAGAGTGAAAAAGCAGCCGCTGGGGTGGTGCGAAACGTTCGACACCTCGCCTGTCAGCCAAACTGATTGCAGGTTGCGATCGCCCTCCAACAAGTCTTGCAGGTATGATGTTAGTCCGGCAACAGATAAAGCTGTATCGGGAAGAATTGAAGTCATCCAATTTTAGATTTTAGATTTTAGATTTTAGATGTAGGCTACTATCAATGCTTCGGACAGTGTGCGATTGCCAAGCGTAAAATAAGGGTGTCAGGGCGATTGCCGAATCGAGTTCCTAACGCAAAATCAAGGATTTCCGACTAGGATCTCAAAATAGTCCGGACTATTGTAGTATATCTAAGGTAATTTATTTGTAGGCTGAGCGGGCGAGCGTAAATTTAACTGCAAACAAACTAATGATATCAGATACAATGACTTCGATGAATGTGCTGCGCCAAGAGGCTGCGGCGATCGGCATTACTGAGGAAGAAGCCAGAAAATATGGCGACCTCCGACATAAAAGAACTTGGTCTTTGGCGATCGAACATCACCTCTCACTGCAAGATTTTGCCGATCGCATAGAACAATCCTTCACAACTTCCGAACCCGATTCTTCCAGCGCACTCAACCACTCTTTGACTGAAGAGTCGAAAGACTATGGTATTCAGCTAACTGCGAACCTAGGCGAATCTAGAGTAACCAGGGACAACCAAACAGCCTCTCTTGCTTCGCCACAACAGCAAGCAGAAGAAATCGGGCGATCGCACGGCAATTCCGACCCCCGCAGCAACCAAAACCGAGGTTTTAAACAAGTAGTTCAAAATCATATTAAAGCATTAACAATTGCATCCGCCTCCCGCACAAATCAGCTCAATTCACACCTGGGCAATTGGGTTTGTCCTGAGTGTGGGCCGAAGGGGGAATTGGGCTGTTACCTTTGCGCCGGAGAAGGCAATGTAAGGGATATTGCAGCTATTGGGTGGACGCTAGCTTATATGGAAATGTTGGGCTGTTCTCCTCGCGAAATCGAACCTATACGGAAATTTCCGCCTTCCTTAAATATTCTGGAATTGAATTTAAAAGTTTGTGTTGCTATCAAACAAAGTAGCGAAGTTTTAGCCAGGACGGAGAAATGGGTAATTAGTCATTAGTTACCTGAAAGCTCACCCAAATTAAGTTTTGATTCTAGCTTTTTCAAAGCAACTTCCAAATCATCATTAACAACTTGGAAATCAAATTCCCCCGCCGCTTCAATTTCCTCTTTAGCACGCAGCAACCGACGGGCGATCGCAATTTCGGAATCTTGACCCCGACTCCGCAGGCGCCGCTCCAATTCTTCCCAAGAAGGAGGTAAAATAAAAATTCGCAGCGCCTGTGGAAAATTATTCCTAATTTGCCTAGCCCCTTCGAGCTCAATTTCGAGGATTACCCATTTTCCCTCACGAATTCCTTGCTTGAGACCAAAATAAGGAGTACCGTAAAAATTACCGGCAAACTCAGCCCATTCCGCCAACTCTCCAGCCTCAACCATTTGTTCAAAACGGCTGCGGCTGACAAAATAGTAATGCTGTCCCTCAATTTCTCCCTCACGGGGCGATCGAGTTGTCACCGATACCGAAAGATACAATTCGGGATGGCGATTGAGGAGCGATCGTACTAAGGTGCCTTTCCCCACACCGCTAGGCCCCGTCAGAACAATTAATTTACCAGATTTCATCTTTAGAATAGAAACGTGTAACAATTTAAGTTTCCGCTTACTTTAGACTGTAAACGCTCAAATTGCAACTGACAAACCTCAATCATCCCGACCTTGACCGTCTTTGCTGATCGCAAAACGATTAGCAACCGTTTCCGGCTGAATCGCCGAGAGGATGACGTGACTCGAATCTGTAATAATTACCGCTCTCGTGCGGCGGCCGTAAGTCGCGTCAACCAGTTGTCCCCGCTCCCGCGCATCAGTAATAATCCGCTTAATTGGCGCTGACTCGGGACTGACAATGGCAATCACTCGATTAGCCGACACAATGTTACCAAAACCGATATTAATTAATTGAATATCCATGAAAATCTTAATCTGTAGGTGAACGATTTACTATCAATCCTTACTTTTTATCATATAATATACAATAATTTTTTATGAGAATCCTCAAATTAATCTCAACTAAGTTTTTTAATTTCTACCTAAAGTTTTTACCATTTTGACGCCGAGTAACCCGTTCTTTATCAAAAATTTAAAAAAGACTCGCTGTTGCCACTCTATCTTAAAGATTCCGTAAAAGCATCTATTTTTAGTTGCAAATAAAAGCATTAGCTGTATCGAGAAAACAACCCGTAAATGTTGCGAAATATAAATTTATTTAATTGCCGACAGCGGAAAATTGAAGTATAATCAGGGAGAAATGATAGTAAATATTCGCGAATCGAAGTCTATACTAACAGTATTGAGACTGATGCTGCTTTGATGAGCTTTCCAACCTAAAGTAAAAGCTGCTGGCGATCCTCTTCGAGGGCTTCGCTAACGCACTTTCTGCCCGATTTTTTACCAAAAGATTGGGGATGATGTGCAAAACTACAGATTTTTATTGCATGATGTTCTACAATAAAATAAGTTTGTAGTGAAAATTTTAGTTTTATTAATACCAATAAAAAAGTGTGGCTACAATTATCAATTTTATAACAAATCTGAAAACTTGCAGAGTCTCGCGCCGGACACGGCAGTGCCGTTTCCCTACAGATGGTCGCAGGATTATATGTTGCAATAATTGTGGGAATTAGTATAAAAATCTGAGCACTTTAGTTTTTACTACAAACATTTTGAATTCAGCAAAAGTTAGGCAGAAAGGGGTTTTACGCATGAGATGAATTCCGGTTGAATTGGAATGATTAAACCGCAGAGGACACAGAGAACACAGAGTCAGAGAACAGAGAGATGAATAATTCCGATCCTACCTGATTTGATATAAATTATAGCGGTAAGACTTCATGCACACCGCACCCTACACATACAGGATATGTATAAATTTTGGTTGACAAAAAACCGGGATTAATGCAGATAAATTTACCCGCATTAATCCCGAGTTATTCCACACTTAAATTAAGCAGCAACTAAACCGCTGTGTCTCAACAAAGCTTTAGTGCTCGGTTCGCGTCCCCGGAAAGTTTTAAACACTTCCATCGGGTGCAAACTGCCGCCCAATCCTAACACTGTATCTCGGAAGCGCTTGCCTGTAGATGCGATCGCACTTTCATCTTCCAAACCCGCTTCCTCAAAAGCCGCAAAAGCATCAGCGCTGAGCACTTCCGCCCATTTATAACTGTAATACCCCGCCGCATAGCCGCCCGCAAAAATGTGTCCGAAAGCGCACAAAAATGCGTCTTCTTCCAGAGGAGGCAAAACTGTGGTAGTTTTAGCGATGCGGTTGCGGACATCGGCCACAGTTTCGCTGCCGCCCGATCGATAGCGGTGGTGCAATTCGATGTCAACGCTGCTAAAATGTACTTGCCTGAGCATGACGCTGCCGCTCATGTAGTGGCGCGCTGCTAGCAGTTTTTGGTAGTAGTGTTCCGGCAAAGTTTCTCCTGTTTCGTAATGCTTTGCCATCCCGAACAAAGTCGCGCGATCGTAACACCAATTTTCCATAAATTGACTGGGCAATTCCACCGCATCCCACTCAACATTATTGATGCCAGAAGCCCCCGGATAGTCTACCGTTGTCAGCATATGCTGCAAACCGTGACCGAATTCGTGAAACAAAGTTTCGACTTCCCCAAAAGTCATTAAACTCGGTTTCCCGTCAACGGGAGGACTTTGGTTGCACACCAAATAAGCCACCGGCAACCGCGTGGTTGTCTTGGACGCTTCCACAAATTTAGCGCGCACCACGCACTCGTCCATCCAAGCACCGCCGCGCTTTTCCTCGGGGCGGCTGTAGGGGTCTAAATAGAAATTGGCGATCGTATTTCCTGCTTCATCATCTATTTGGAAGTAGCGCACATCTTTGTGCCAGACAGGAGTTTGACCGTCCGCCGCAGTTACTGTCACGCCGAACAACCGCTTTACTAATCCAAATAACCCCTCTAATACCTGCGGCAAAGCAAAATAAGGCCGCAATTCTTCGGCACTAAAAGCAAACTTTTCTTCCCTGCGCCGTTCCGACCAAAAACCTACATCCCAGTGCTTCAAATCTCCAGCTTCCGGCGCGCCTTTTTCGGCAGCAAAAGCTTTCAAATCTTCTAAATCTTTGACAGCAGCATCATAACTAGCCTGCCGCAATTCTTCTAACAAAGCTTCCACTGCTGCAACGTCGGGAGCCATTTTGCTCGCCAAGCTCAATTCGGCATAACTGCTAAACCCGAGCAAAGCAGCTTTTTCCTGGCGCAAAGCTAAAATGCGATCGGTCAACGGCCAGTTATTCAATTCTCCGCTACTTGCTCTGCCGATAAAAGCTTTGTACAACTTTTCGCGCAAGTCGCGGCGGGTGCTGTGCTGCATGAAAGGGCCGTAACTCGGAAAGTCTAAAGTAATCCGCCAAGGGCCGTTTTCGGCATCCGCCTTTTCTTCGCCGGCGCTGCGAGCGGCTTGAGCTGCTAAACTCAACAAACTCGGCGGCAAACCGTCAATTTCGTCTTTGTTTGTGAGGGTGATGCTGAATGCTTTGGTAGCGTCGAGGACGTGATTGGAAAATTGGGTAGTAATTTCCGCCAATTCTAATTGAATGGCATTAAAACGCTCTTTTTGCTCGCCTTCTAAACCGACGCCGGAGAGTTGAGCGTCTCGAAGAGCGGCTTCGACAATTCGCTTTTGAGCTGACTCTAAGCTGTCCCAATTTTCGCTAGCCCGCAGCGCTTTAAAAGCTTCATAAAGCGGTTTGCTTTGACTGAGCTTGCTCCAAAATTTTACTACTTCCGGCTGCACTGTTTCCTGAGCCGATCGCAGTTCCGGGCTATTTTTCACGCCCATCAAATGTCCGACAATGCTCCAGCTCCAATTTAAACGCTCTCCGAGTCGCTGCAATGGTTCTACTAAGCCGCTCCAAGTCGGCTCTACAGACGATTCTAAGTCAGCTAGCGAGGCTTCTAGTTCGGTCAGCAGTTGAGTAACAGCGGGGACTACGTGTTCTGGTTCGATCGCGTCAAATGGAGGCAATCCTTGACCGATTAGTAACGGGTTATCAGCAATAGTTACGGTTGCAGTCATTTAATTTTCTTGTAACAGGTTGAAAACAGGTGAACTAGACAGATTAGCTTTTCATTTTGTAACACAGTTGTCGAAAAATTTGGACTCGATCGGGCGTTAGTCGCAGAATGTCTGAGTCGAAAAATATTCCTTCTGACTGATGACTAATGACTGCTCACTAATGACTAATGAATATTCTCTTGTGTGTGCTGCAACTCCTTGACAACCGAGATTAAGCGCTTGAGGTGAGGTTTGACAACTTCTTGCTGCTCGTGTTCCAAACGGTGGATTTGAGCTTGGACGATCGACAAATCCGCCGTTGATTGGTGCGCGGGAGCTTGCAGTTGGCTTTGCAAATTGGCCATGACTTTCTGGATTTCCAAAAATCTAGTATTTACTACTTCCCAGTCGTCTCGGGTAATAGAAGTTTCTGTCAAGCCTTGCGTGGCGCTTTGCAGTTGCTCTATAGCCTGTTCCACAGCTTGGAGATTCGCCCGTTGGCCAACCGATAAATCTTGCAGTTGTTCGCTCACCTGCTGGCGGACATCGAGCACAGCAGACGCCACGATTTCTTGCAAAGAAGCTACCGACTCTCCTAAACTCAGCAACTGCCGCTGAATGTCGAGAGAATCCTCAAAGCCCTCAGCCCTAGGCATTGTCGCCATTTGCTGGCGCAGCGCTGCAATATCTGCAGACAACTGCCTGCGTAATTTAACAATTACCGTCACCGCCGTTCTTTCGACTTTATTGACAGACTTTTGGACTTGGGCCATTTCCGAATTTTGATGCACGCGCACTTGCTGCTCGAAGCGATACCGGTTAGCAACATTCAGCGACAAAGCCAAAGTTAGGGGAGCCACCCCGTAAAAAGCTTGGCCCGACACAGCCACCGCCAGGGAACCCACACCAGAGGCCGCCAGAGAGGCGTACTCTGCCAGCTCCAGCCAGTGCCTTTGAGGAAAACTTGGTCTCAAGCGGTTTGCTACAGAGGGTTTTGGCTTCCGCACGGCTCTTTGGGTCATAGTATTTGCTCGTTGTGGGTAAGGTTGCGAGACTGGGTGGAGCATCGATTTCTATCCTTATTTTCAGTTATATGTTTTAGATTATTTCTCGGCACTCTTCTATTTTTACCTTTGTGAGTAAGTTAAGGATGACTGCCATATTATTATGTATTTGGGAGCCTGTGACGATCGCGCCCAATTCCGGCTGTTAAAAGGTTCGCCCCAACGCGCCCTCTATTTTACAGGAGTTAGCGCCATCGGGTTTGGGCGATCGACAATAGCTGTCCGGGCTAACTGAAAAATGCCTAAGACTATTTTAGATTTTAGATTTTAGATTAAAAGTTAACAAAAGGCGACCTACTGAGGACGATCGTCGTTTGGAGATTGTCGGGAGTTGCCTTTTTGTTCGCGCATTGGTATAATTTACTATTTCTCAATGGCCCGGAGCAAATTTACTGTAAAAATTAACCAATGAACTCAGAAAAACCCGGAATTGGCGATCGGCTAAAGTCTATTTTCAGTATCGCCATCTTTATCCTTCTCGTACTTGCAGTAGGCTTTTTAAGCCTTAATTTTATTTCAGCTCTCTATGCAAAACTTTCTTAAAATTAGTCCTGGACGCCTGCGGTTCCGAAACCGGGTTTTTTTACAAAAATACTTCGTCGCAGCCTGCTGACTCGGTAAAAAACCCGGTTTATTTAGTATTTATGCGTCCAGGAATAATTTGGTTACAACCCTTTGATATATTGCTTCAGTACAGGTGGCAAAGTGTAAAGACTTTCCTGTTTTTCGATCAAGCAGCGGCGCGATAGAGATTGCAATGCGTTTAGCAAATCTGATGATGATATTTGTCCGTTTTGTAGCAATTTCGCGAAGTTGACTGGCTGGTTTTCTGTCGCCAACAATGACATGACTTGTTTTTCGAGTTCGGAAGTGCGATCGTACTGCTGCTGTAAAACATCTTTTAAATCTTCGGGTAACAATATGGTATCATCTATTAATAACTCTGTCGCGCCGATTCCCAACTCTTGAATCAAAGTCGCCACGCTTTTTAACCATAACGGGTTGCCTTGGTAGCGGTGAATGAGTGCTTCGCAGTTGTCGATGTCTGTTAATCCTTTATCTCTGAGTATTTGCCGTGCGGCTGCGATATCTAAGCCAGTGAGTTGTAAAGTACGAATGGGAGTATTTTCGCTTGTGAGTTGAGGCACTTCTTTCGGTGGTTCCCAACCGACTAGCAGAAAGCAACTTTGATGGGATAATTTTTCTATTTGTTTGAATAGGGAGCGATATTCTTCGTATTCTGCTTTATATTTTCCTGCCAATTCACCGCTACAGAAAAGGTTGTGAACGTCATCTAAGACTATTAAACAGCGATGGTTTTGTAAATATTTAATTATTGGTAAGCGTTTGTGGTTTGTTGGGGATGAATCTAGGTTTTCTGACTGGGAAAAAAGCTGTGTTAGGTTAGATTGAAATTTATCGATGGTGGGGAATTCGTCTAGTGTGTACCAAACTGCGTACTCAAACTCGTTTTTGATTTGTTGTACCAGTTGTACTGCTAGGGATGTTTTGCCGATGCCGCTGATACCGGTGAGGGTGATGAGGCGGCAGTTTTGTTGTAGAATCGAGGTTGTGAGGGTTTGGAGTTCGGGGGTGCGATCGAAGAAATCGCCCAACTCTGGCATTTCGCTTAAATCTTGATGTAGAGTTTTAATTGGTTTAGAGTTAGATGTTTCCTGATTTGGTGAGTGTGAGTTTGGTGTATCTGGTGAGTGTAAAGTTTCTCCACAAAAATTAACTAAGCCTATTTGCACAGAATCCTGTCCAAAATGTTTTGAAAACAGGAAGATTTGCAACCTCTCCATTGCTGAGCTTAAATTGGATTTACTAACATCTTCCCCCAACTCTTCTGAAAGTATTTCCCATAATTCTGCTCCCACTTTGCGAACGCTACTTTCCGAACAATCAAAGTCTTTGGCTATGTGCTTGTATGTCTCACGTTGTAGAGTTCCTTTCAGTACCGCTGCTTGTAAATCGTCAAGGTGTTGACCCGTTTTCTCGAAGACTATGCGATCGGCGAGGGTTAACACTTCTTTTAGGTTCATGAGATCACGAAATGTTATTTTTTTTGTATTATAGCTCACATTTAGGAACAGTTTAGTACATTTTTCCACATTTTTGTACAAAACTAGATTAAAGAGATGGAAAGGGCTGACAAGCCGCTCACAAAATTGAACATTTTTGGGCTAGACAAATCTTTGATTTGTAAGGATGATGGGACAAGTATTAAATTAGTGAAAAACTTATTTATAGTCAAAAAATATTAATTATGTCAAATTTAAAGCTTTTGGGCAAGAGACTTAAAAATCTTTCCCTTTATCAGAAAGCGCAACAAATTGGCTTTGAGTATATTCTCAACCCCGACACTGGCGAACTACATCGTGTTGGTCTGGATGATTTTTGGGGTTCTCACAATCTCGCAGATGCAGACCTAAGCATTTTCATTGGTCTTAATAATATTGGGATTATACCAGTTGACGTTTTTCGTGATGGGAAAATACTTCCCGTTTATGATATTGATACTGGCGAAATGATTGGAAGCTATGCCCTCAATAAATGTAGTTACTGCTTTCCAAAATAAGCTTACTTCTTTAAAAGGCATTGGGAACTTGGGCATAATCAAAAACTTCAGAGGACAGACGCATGACGTATAGGCTGTTTGAAATCCCATCTGAGAGCGGTAATCATGCAGATGTTGTCTGGGCTGACCCCAGTAGTGGCGATCGCAATGCCTATACCCATTTAGCCTATACAATCGAAACAACTGACAGCGAAAACAGCGTACTAGATCGGCGAGGTATCCGCTTCAAAAACTTACGCCACTGGAAAAAAATCAACGAAAAATTTCCTGACTTACGGTTACGTCTCAAGGAAAAGCATACATACTATGCAGGTGAAAGCGTCCTCGAAAAAAATGAGCTAAAGCATCAGCATCATATTCAAACTGTTCTAAGGTTGGGTGCATTAGAGCTACTCGCAAATATCTATTCGGGGCGGATTACCGCTAGTGACAAAGATCCTTTTCCTCATCAATTAGCATTACAACAGTATGTTAAAAATCATGAGTCTCGCATTAAGCGAATTCTGATCGCCGACGAAGTAGGTTTAGGTAAAACAATTGAAGTAGGCTTAATATTAAGAGACAAGCTGATTGCACAAAAAGAGGATTTGCGTTGTCTTTATCTAACTTCTGGTGGCTTAACCGAAGATGTTAGAGATAAACTACGTAGTGTGATTAAAGATTCTGTTGATGGAAGCATTATTAGTGTTGTAGATTCTTTTAGACAATATGGCGATAGCATTAGTCAAAAAGGTATTCGGATTGCTAGTATGCACGCTGCTAGACGATATCTCAATGATAAGAAAGAGCTACCTAAAGGAGTTAAACCAAATATCATCATCATTGATGAATGTCATCACTGTGCCAGCAATGCTAACCTCATCAATGGGGAGTCATATGTAGAATCGGCAATTGAGACAACACAAGCTTATAAAACTGCATATCAGATGATCGCAGGTAAGTTCTGGAAAGACTCAGAACCGCCAGAGCTAGTTATCTTGATGAGTGCTACACCTTTTCGATCTGCCAATCAATTTACAAATTTATTGCGATTACTGGTACACCAAACTGCTTTTGAAAATGCCTATGCTAACGATATTGGCAACAAAGAACTTCGAGCAGCAATATCAAAAGATGATTCACCCGTAGCAGTCATTTGGCGGCAACAGGATGAGATTCGTAATTGGTCTGACCAAAGATTATTTCCGAAATTAATGATAGTTCGTCCCCACCGCGAAGGTGAGCCAAGTCTCGAAAAAACTGATGAAGAGTATCTGTCAACGCTAGAAAAAATCAAAAGGACAGTACAGCGTATTTATCGAGATCATAGGGGTAGTTTTGGAGGGTTTGCTACTGCACATCTTGAAACACGTTTAACCAGTAGTTCCCTTGCAGGTGCTTGTTGGCTATTTCGTTGGTGTGTCCGCCATCATCCAAAATGGCAAAATGAGCACAAGTATAAGACAGATAACTTCGCTGATACTCAAGATTTAAGGAAATTAATTCGCGAGATTTCCAAACACCTAGCGAAATTTGATACTGAGAGGGATACAGTTACAGGATACGCCAAAAAGGTTATATTTCCTTCTGACAGTAATTTTTCATTTGACTCTGCCCACTTGAAGGATGGCAATATACCTGCTATTCGTGACTTTCAGAAAAAACTACTGGAGAACGCAAAACAAAAAAATGATCGAGATGATGACGATGATACAGATTTAGAAGCAACGATAGAGGAAATATTAGAACTGACAAAATTAGCCTTAGACTTGTTGGCATCAGGTAGAAGTGTTGAAAATGCCAAGCTAAACTGGCTAAGAGCTATGCTAGAAGCACATCCCGATTCTCGTTTTCTCGTTTTTACTGAGGTATTACAAACTACTGCCATTATTACCGCAACTTTTCCTAAACAAAGTCGGGCTCTTACTGGGGAGATGAGTGCTGATGATCGAAAGAATGTAGTTAAGGATTTTTACGATCGCAACCAAAAATACCGCATCCTTGTCGCAACTTCTGCGGCGGACGAAGGATTAGATTTTCAAGTAGCCAATAAAGTTGTGCATTGGGATCTCAGTCCCGATCCTGCTGTTTTAATGCAACGTAATGGGAGGGTTGCTCGATTAGGTCAAATTTCTGATGTCACTGCCTACTATCTCATTTTAGAGGGTACATTAGCAGAAAAAAGAGATACAGCCTTACTAAAGCGTCTCGAAACAGCAGGAGTTACAGATCCGCGTATGCAATTGAAAATTTTGGGACAGCTTGATAATAAGCAAGAGGGCAAAATTGCAAGTGCTATTGAAAATGACAGTGGTGATGGACAAACTGTAGACAAAATTCTACAAGTAGCAAAGGAAAGCAGTGATCTCATGGAGACAGAGCTTCGTAAGTTAAATGAACAGCTAAAACCCATTGAGGTTCTCGATCGCGATAAGCTACTTAAACGCCTCAAAACTTGGCATAATGTGGAAGTTACTCAATACGATACTTACAAGCATAAATTAGTTTTTGAATCCAAAGAATGGCAACGCCCTATTTTTGGAGAAGAGAAAACAGAGATGGAGTCAGCAGTTTCTGAAGTTCTCGTAATCAAGCAGAAAAACAAAAAAGATAGAAAATTTAACTTTGACCCAGAATTTGCTCTTTTTAGCCAAGAAAAAACTCCCGATCGATTAGCAGGGTTGCTGCCTTGGAACCCGAAAGAAAGTGAGGGAGGTACAAAACAACATCAACCTTTTTTTGACATTGATCCAATTGGAGCCTTAACCCAGTCTCTTGCTAGACAAAGAGAAGCGGACTTTATGGCTGTTTCTGCACAAAACCTGTGCGAACATTTTCCCAATCTTAAAGGCTCCTCTTACTTGCTGTTTGCAACCCATCCATTACGAGAATTGGAGAAAAACAAATCATCAGACTCAGCTAAATACTTGACCTACTACACTTTTACAACTGATTTTAGTCAGCCAGTCAATCCCGATGGTGCTTCTGCTATTGAAGTACATGACATGATTACTTTCTTGGAGGCGCAACTTGTTCCAGGTGTAGTCTCTCTATCATCCGAAGTAATCGATCTGGCAAAATCAGCAGGGCGAGATATCTCTAAATGGGTACAAGATTCTTTCAGCATGGGTGGTGATGATTTCTTAGATGAAGAGTCAAGTTATTTCGTGCCGATTCCTGTTGCTTTGGTAGCTATTGTTGATCCGATCGCAGAAGTTAAAGAAAATAACATCGCATAACATCGCCCTTTATTTTTTGTGATGACCGACGATCGCCTTTCACGCATCAAGATCGATCGCCCCTAACACCAAATACCCAACACTGCGATGATTCTACCAAGATGGATCGCCCTTCACACCAAATACCCAATCGATGTCTGCGGTACAATCAAGGTAAAACTTATGATTAATCTTTCAAAAATTAACACCATCAACTGACTGCTGACTAACTAATGCAAAAACTTGCGGACTTGATATTCGCGACTTTCCGCGATCGCAATTTGCCAATCGCCCATTTTGGCATCCAACTCGTCGATTGTGGTTTGTGGCACAGACTTCCACTTCTCCCTAGTTTCCCAGCGAATCAACATCACCACCTCATTTTCCACCGGATCTACCCAAACTTCTTTGCCTAAAAAACCGTCGCAACTTTTTAGTCCCGCCGTCCAAACTTCCTGATCTCGCTGAATAAACTGCTCCCACTTTTCTTGAGGTACTTTAAATTTAAGCCACTCAATAACCATATTATTTCCTATTTACAAACAGCCCATTAATCGTTGCCGATGGCAATTCTAATTATCAACTCCGTTCCCTCTCCCGGACGCGAAACACAGTGCAACTTACCGCCGTGCTTTTCTACTACTAAATGCTGGGATATTGCTAGACCCAAACCAGTGCTCGTGTCTGGACATTTAGTGGTAAACAAAGGGTCAAAGATGCAGTCGAGGACTTCTTCAGTCATGCCAGGGCCGTTGTCACTAATGGCGATCGCAACTTCGTTTTCCCCTACCACGGAGGTCCGAATCCGAATTTCGGGAGTGAATATTTCAGAGCTCGACCTGGCTGAAGACAAGTAAGACTGATTTTGATTTTTACCATACTTTGCGTGATGTCTCCCCCCTTCTTCCAAAGCGTCGATCGCATTTGTCAACAAGTGCATGAACACTTGGTTTAAGTGTCCCGCATAGCAGTGAACTTGCGGCAAATCTCCGTACTCTTTAACTAGAGAAATCCCCGGCCGTCCCCCTTTAGCTTGCAGGCGATTTTGCAAGATCAGCAAAGTGCTGTCCAAACCTTCATGGATATCAGCAGGCTTCATTTGGGCTTCGTCGGTACGCGAGAACAAGCGGAGCGATCGCACGACATCGCGAATCCTTTCCGAACCTACTTTCATTGAATTTAGCAGTTTTGGCAAGTCTTTTTTGATGAAGTCTAAGTCTAATTCTTCCATCACATCTTGAATTTCCCGCACGGGACGGGGATAATACTTTTGGTAAAGGTCGATCGCTCGCAGCAGTTCTTGAATGTAGCCGGTGGCGTGGCTGACATTGCCGGAAATAAAACTAACTGGATTATTAATTTCGTGCGCTATTCCTGCTACCAACTGCCCCAGGGATGACATCTTTTCTGTTTGAATCAGTTGAGTTTGAGCTCGCTGCAAAATTAACAGCGTCTGCTCTAATTTAGCCGCTTGTTGTCGCAGGCGTTCTTCGGATTCTTGCAAAGCCAAAAGAGACTGTTTGCTTTCTGTAATGTCCAATCCGACAAATACCGCCGCCGTACTGTTATGGTATTTTTGAGCGACAATTAGATAAGTTTTATTTTCTCCTCTGATGCTCGCTGTTACTTCTTGAGATGTCTTCTTTTTATGGCTGGCAAAGAAATCGTATACTAAATCGTTAAATTTGGGACTTGTATCTAAAAAACCTACTTTTTGACCGATAAATAGTTCGGCAGGCATTTTGTAAGCGGTAGCTAAATGTCGGTTTACTCCCAAGTAGCGCAAATCGGAACTTACCCAAGAAACTAATCCCGGCACGGCGTCCAAAACGGCTTGAAGTTGCTCTTTCGCCTCTAAAAGCGCTAATTCTGCTACTCGGCGAGCCGAAATGTCGCGGGCGATCGCGCAGCGGTATTCGCAACCGCCGTATTCTAAATAATTGACTTTAACTTCAACGGGAAAACTGGGGCCGTCTTTGGTTTTGTAAGTGGTTTCAAAAGTGAGGTTGGTTTGCTGCTTCAGTTGAGCCCAGTGTTCTCGCCAATCCGATGCTGGCAACTGCGAATCGATGTCGCTAACCCTCATGTTTAGCAGTTCAGATTCCGAGTAGCCGAAAAGATGGCAAGCGGCTTTGTTCGCGTAGCAAATTTGACCGTCGGACGTAGTAAAAAAAATTGTATCAGCAGCATTTTCGAGGGCAATTTGAGTTAGTTGCGGTATAGTTTCTAACTGCTTGCTTTTGAGCTCGGACTGAAATTTATTAAAGCAATTAGTTTGAGCGGGAGCCTCAGCTATCTTAGATGCAAACAAAATCAAACCGCCGATCGCACCTTCGCTATTTGTCCAAGGCTGAAATACCCATTTTACCGACTCGCTGACAGAGCCGCTTGCGGTTTTTCCTGATACAGATGCGATCGAGCGCCCTGCCACAAACTCGCTGTATTCCAAAACTCCCGTCAAACAAGCCTGGGCGTTTTGCTCCCAATATTCCGGGAGATTCGGGAACAGTTCCCAATGAGCTCGGCCGATGGCCTCGCCGTCGCCCAACCCCCAATCGGTTTCCCAGCGACGAGAAACCGACAGATAGCGCATTTCACAATCTACCATTGCCACGGCCTCGGCGGAGCGCTCCACAAACCGCCGAAATCGGTCTTTACTCTCGGACACGGCTGCCTCTGCGGGTTGTTGGGCGATCGGGACAGTCCCGTCAACGTACCTTCCCAGTCCCTGACTTTTTTGCTGAACTGGCTTAGTGTGCACGGTTTGGGATTTCCTCCATAGCTGTCAAGTCTGAAAAATTCTGTTTGAGACCAAAAATGCTGTTTTCCCCTGATGTGCTCTCTCGGTCGATATCCTTAGAGGGTCTCACCCATCATTGATATCATTTTTGATGGGGATATGTCTATAGGCATTGCTATCAACTTAAGACCAAAGCTAGTGCCCGCTTGCTGTTTGACCATTAGGCATAGATCGCGCCCGCGCCCCCGAATAGTCGGAGGAGACTGGAGCGATCTCTTGCCTGCCCCGACTGTGCGGGGGCGCAAGAGGGCAGCGACACTAGGCAAAAAACGAGAGAGACAAAGGGTTTTAGGCGATTGTTGACACCCATGGTCTATAGGTACTCAAGAAAGTTTCCCCCAAACTTTGATATTCAGAAGATTTCCTGGTGATTGTTCGGTATTTTATACAAGTTCCCAAAAGAATGCAACTGTAGGCCCGCGCTCCAAATCATGAGCTTCCTCAGTCATTCCAAATTCTTTAATTGAAAACCCCACATCGAACATGGTTGAGATCGTGTAGCCAGTGCGATCGCCAGATAGCTTGAGAATGCAAGAGAGCGCTCAAACAAATTTGTGCGTAAATTCACTGGTAAAATCCACTCTCCCTTTGCGTAACATTGCAGGATCTAATCTTTCAGTGGTGTTGCAAGTCATCAAAATTACGAGTTTTTGCTGAAATTGAATGCCGTGTTCGTCGATGACGCTTTGATACAAAGTTCCATCCAGCAAACTCAAAATGTGTTCAGTTTTGTTAGTGCGTTGGGCTTCAGCAGTCGATCGATCTTGAGCCAAATTATCAGCCTCGTTTATAATAATACAAATCCGCTCTAAATAACTCGGTGGCACAAAATTTTCCACAGCATCGTGGTCTAAGATAAAAATCACATAACCCAGCGGCACTAAAATTTCCTTTGCTACCGCTTGCGTCCAAGCAGTTTTGCCCGTCCCCGGTTCGCCACTGACCAAAACAGCCAACTGATTTTGATCCAAAATTGCCTGCTGAACTGTATCGGTAAAACTTTGAACCTCCGCAGAAAAAGTGCGAATTGGGAACTGGCTGTGAACCTGTCCGACGCGGCTTTTGTACCCGCCCAGAATCACCGCTAAATTATAAGTTGCCTTGCTAACGAGCGGCGCAATATCTTGGCAAATTAGAGTGTAGCAGCGTCTTCCCCTGTCGTAGCTGTCAATTTGCAGCCAGCAGCCGAAGCGGGCCCAAGAAGCATACACAGTACCCAAAACTTCCAAGCGTTCCCAGCTAACAAACCGCTCCGGAGGATAAGAAAAATGTCGCTCCATAAAAGACTGGGTAATTGCATCCGGTTTTCCCAGCAAATCGAGAACTTTAAAAACAGTAATCTCTTGGAGTTTGTTGAGAACGTAGTCGATGGGAATGCTAGCGCGGCTGACCAATTGCACCACAGGCGTTTCGGTAACTAAAACGTCTTTGTAGCGGTAATCCGGGTAAACTGGCTGCGGAGTAATGTAATCCCAAAATTCATCAATTTCGTAGCGAGTATTTTCCGAGAATACATTTAACATATTTGCCCACCAAGTATATTGGTGTCGTCCCATTGCGTCGGCAATGTCGCTAGCTGCCCCTAAAGTTTTTTGAGCTAGTTCTAAGGGATCGCTAGATGCTAAATGTACCAGGTATTCCCAATCTAATTGACGGTAAAAAGGTCGCCAACCCGATCCTAGCAGGCCTCTATTTGGAGAATTGTTTTGATGAAAATTGTTTTCGCGATCGCCCATATCTTCCGCACTCATTTTGCAAAACTCCTAGTTACTCTTATTTTACAGTTTTTGCGGTACACATTCTACAAAAAAAGTGAAAATTATCAACTTATTTTGAGATAAGCGGGCGGCACAAAATCAACTAACCAAACTTTGTTTGCCGAGCAGTAAAATGTATGACCGTCGCGTTGCATGGCTGCGGCATCTACACTAAAGACTGCCGGGATGCCATGTCTTGCACCTACTTGGCGCGCCGTCTGGATATTCACGGACAAATGAACGTGATGCCGCGACATTTTCCTAATTCCTTGACTGAGAATAGACTCGACAACAGTGCTACCTGTTCCGTGATATAAAATATGTGGGGGAACAGCGGGTTCTAACTGCAAGTCAACCTCTACGCTGTGTCCATGGTTGGCACGAATTAGAGTGCCCGTTTCGTCAAATGAAAAGCGCTGCTTGTCGTTTTGCGCGACTACTTTTTTGAGTTCTGCAAGCTGAACTGGAAAGTTATTTTTTTGGCACGCATCGAGGAGTTCGCTAACAGGAACCCAGCCACCGGGAGCGAGTTCAATGCCGATGCGCGATGGCGCGTGGCGCAGGTGTTTGCTGAGATATCGGCTGATTTTTACTAATCGAGCATCGTTCATAATTTTACTTTTTTTATTGAGCTTTTAAATCCCCTATTACAAAACGTCACTAGCGGGTTGTATCGTTGATGGGATGCGGGTTTGTTGAATCTGTTTGCACTGCCATAGGGCGCTTGAGTGAACCCGCCTCTACAGGTTTCGGAGAATGATTCCCGGATCTAAAAAATAGTTTTACGCGCTAATTATGGTGGTAATGTGCGCCCTTCAACACCTACAAAATTAGGTTCTGCCTCCGGGCATAAAAAAGTATTCGGGGTGTTATTTTTCACGAGCTTTATCTTTTGATAATTATCAAAAACTTTGCCTTCTGCCGAATGCCTTCTACCTTGGAATAACGCCGCCAAAAACAGCAAAATTTAGATAGCGCCAGTGACATCCAGCGTCGGCAAAACCTGCTTCTGCAAGCCACTTTGTCTGCTCTTCCACAGAGGAGGGAATATCTTCTTCTAGGTATTTTTGAAACCAGGCTGCATCGTCTTCTCCGTTAGCTTTCATGTACTGCCGCCACAACTGTTCGTATTGCTCAGTCAGCCGGGGAGTAGCACCTGTCACAATATCTCGAATTAGCAAGATTCCCCCTGGATTCATCGAGTGGAAAAGTTTGTGAAATAGCTGTTGTTTGCCTGCGCTGTCGAGGTGGTGGATCGCCAACCCTGAAACAACCAAATCGTAACCGCTGCCGAAATCATCTTCGGCAAAGTTTCCTTGCTGCAAGGTCAGCCGTTCTCGGAAAGCGGACAAGTTAGTTTGGCAAGTTTTCAGCATATTTTGGGCGATGTCAAAGGCTAGGACTTTTGCTTGAGGAAATGCTTGCAGAATCATAGCCGACAGTATGCCCGTTCCCGCGCCTAAATCCAGAACTTTTATGTTACCATTAGTTTCAGAAGGGATTAACTGCAATATTACATCGTGTTGCTCGCGATATCGCGGAATGAGGCGCGGAATTAAGCCGTCATAATCAAATGCTCTTTGTTCAAATTGCTCGCGTACAGCGTCTAAATTCACAGACGATTTTCCTCAAATTGTTAATAGTTGAGTGCGTCAATGCAGTTGGGCGGTTCTCTTCTCTGAAGGTATATTACAGATATAATACAAAAAATTTACATACCTGTCAAGATGTAGAATAAAATAATTTAAAAGAAGTTACGGACGATCGCCAGACAGGGACTTTGTGCGCCCAAACCCGCCCCCGATCTGGGAACTGTCTAGCCCTGCACATATATCTCCTTCAGTGCAGATGAGGCAGAATGCCACAGACTCGAAAGCCTGCCGAAGACGAGACTTTGTGCCAGATACTAGGAGTAATTGTGAGAAAAAAGTTGACGGTTAGGATACCCGTTTCAAACAAGAATGCAACTGTCGGTGTGTGCTCCACACCCTAAATTTCTCAGTGATTACCCCTAGTAAAATATAAAAGATAAAAACGAATGAGCTAGCAGCCGACGATCGGCTAGATCTGAAAAAATCAGTCCTCAGATTGACAAACTTTAGCCAACTATAAACAAAAATTGAGTTGACTCCCGAGTGGATGTGGTACCTGCCAATTTTTCAGGAAGATGAAGAGATACAAAATATTACACCCGTCGGTGCGGGAAAGAAAATTGTGATAATGAATCAGGATGCGAGTAGATTAGGTGTCAGCCGTCAGGGGAAAATAGAAGCCATGGAAATCCAACAACGGAGTAAGGATAAGCCCGATCGCCAGCAACAAAACGCGTCCGATCGGCTCGCTCAATTTTCTACCACAAAAGAGGTAGATTCATTGCTGCAAGAATGTTTAGATTTTAAAAGAGCGATCGACCGATCGGCACTTGCGGTGAGAACTGACGCGCGAGGAATTATCAACTATGTCAGCGAACGAGTTTGCTCCATCTCCAACTATTCCCAGGCTGAACTAATCGGCAGCCACTTCGGCATCCTCCATTCGGAATATAAATCTTCGGAAATAATCAAAAATCTCCTATCAACTGTGGCCAAAGGTGAAGTTTGGCAAGGAGACATTAAGAATAAAGCCAAGAATGGAACTGATTATTGGGTGTACGCAGCAGTAGTTCCACTGTTGGACTGTAAGGGAAAACACTCTCAGTATTTGGCGATCGGATTCGACATCACCGATCGCAAAGCCGTTGAAGCAGCCCAAGCCGAAGCCAACCGGGCAAAAGACGAATTTCTGGCGATCGCCTCCCACGAACTGCGATCGCCCCTGAGCGCGATTTTGGGATGGACGCAGCTAGCTCGATCGCGCAATTTCAACGAAGCCACCACCCACCGCGCTTTGGAAATCATCGAGCGCAACGCCAAATTACAAAACCGGCAAATAGACAATCTCCTCGACCTCTCGCGGCTGCTGCGGGGGAAAGTGTGCCTGAACATCAGCCAAGTTCACCTCCCGTCGATCGTCGAATCTGTGATCGATACCCTCCGTCCCGACGCCGAGGCTAAAAACATCCACCTAGAAAAACATTGCGACCCCGCCGTAGGCTACATTTTGGCAGATGCAGAACGCTTGCAACAAGTAGTCGCGAACCTCGTTACCAACGCCATCAAATTCACTCCAGAATCGACACCAAACCCAGTTCAAGTGGGGATCGAGCCTAGTCCGTCCGGCGTCTTGATTCGGGTTAGCGACAGCGGTTGCGGCATCGACCCCAAATTTCTGCCGCACATCTTTGACTACTTCCGCCCCGCAGACAGTTTCCAGAGCAAGGAACAGCACCGGCTTGGGCTGGGGCTCTCAATTGTGCGGCAGTTAGTGGAACTGCACGGGGGAAGTGTTTGGGCTTCGAGTCCCGGCCTCGGTCAGGGGGCGATTTTTGGGGTGCTGCTACCGAACCCCAACCAAAATGCACCCGACGATCGCACTGCTGCGATCGCCCAAAGTAAAAGCAGACCCGGATCGGTTTCCAAACCCCTAGCGGGAAAGCAAGTCTTGGTAGTGGAAAGCAGCCCCGAGATCCGGAAATTTCTCAAAACAGGTCTCGAAGCATTTGGAGCCAAGGTAACAGCGGTGGGTAGCGCCGCCGAAGCGATGGCCGAGTTGCAACAGTCGCGGCCCGACGTGTTGGTGAGCGATATGGAGGTGTCGGGAGCAGACGGCTGCGATTTGATCCGCCGCATCAGAGCAATGGAAATGTCCGAACACAGGGAACTGCTGCCGGCGGTGGCGCTGACGGGAGGCATCGAGGAAGAAGATTCGGCATCGGCGCTGGAGGCGGGGTTTCAGAGGCATTTGTCGAAGCCGGTGGAAGCGAATCAGTTGGTCAGCGCGATCGCCCAATTGGCGGGACTGACTGGATTCAGCGCCGGAGAGTGGGGAGCGGGAAATGTCGGGGCGAGCGGACCCCAGACCCCGCTGCCGGAACCTAAAAGTTCTGAGGACAAAAATAATGGGGAACAATTAACAACTGACAACAGAGAATTACCGCTGTTGCTGGTAGTAGAAGACAACAATTTTCTGGTGGCTTACCTCCAAACTTTATTGAGTCCATACTATCGAGTCGCCGTCGCGAGTGACGGGGTTGAAGGTTTAGAAAAAGCCAAAAGTTTGCAGCCAAATTTGATTGTGAGCGACCAAATCATGCCCAGACAAAACGGGCTGGATTTGCTTAAGGAGATTCGGAACACGCCAGAATTGAAATCGACTCCGGTAATCTTTTTGACCGCGCGATCGGGGATGGAAGCTCGGATCGAAAGTTTGGATGCGGGTGCTGACGATTATATTTCAAAGCCTTTTGACGAGAGGGAATTGCTGGCGAGGGTGAGAAATTTGTTGCGATCGCACGCAGCCGAACAGCAGTTGGCTGAGCTCAACCGTCAGTTGCAGCAGCAGAAAAAGCAGTTAGAAACGGTGAATCGAGCCTTGCAGTATTTGGCAAATTACGACAGTTTGACGGAGGTAAGAAACCGCCACTCTTTTAATGAATACCTCGATACGGAATGGCGGCGTTTGGCGAGGGAAGAAGCACCGCTGTCTTTAATTATGTGCGACATTGATTATTTCAAACTTTACAACGACACTTACGGTCACCAAGCGGGGGATGAATGTTTGCGGCAAGTGGCGGGGGTTATCCAACATTCGGTAAAGCGAGCGGCAGATTTAGTAGCGCGTTACGGTGGAGAAGAATTTGTAGTAGTTTTGCCGAATACGGATATTGAAGGTGCCACTTGCGTAGCTGAAATGATCGCACAACAGGTGCGGGGTTTGCAGATACCTCACGCTAAGTCTGCAGTCAGCGAATATGTGACGCTGAGTTTGGGTGTAGCTTGCTGCATTCCGGCGCCGATGTCGCACCCGGGGGCGCTAATTGCGAGCGCCGACGAGTCGCTTTATCGGGCGAAAGAAGCAGGGCGCGATCGGGTTTCGGTTGCCACATTTCAAGGATAATATAATAGTTAAATCAACTTATATGGTGCGTCAAAAATCTAGGGTTTCGATTTAAACAAATTTTTTGTATCAGACGCACCATACAATTGTGCTGGCAAACTTGGGTGAATTCAAATTGCTATAAAATAGTTAAAGGAGGTCGTGCCATGACAGCAACCTTAGACCAACCCAAAGACCAGCGCCTAATTCACTCCGGGATTGATGGGCAACAATTCAAGCTAATCGAGCAGGGGTTTTCTGATTCCCCCGGCATCCGACTTTTTTATTTCAAAGGTGAAGTAGAAATCTTGGCAGTTTCGCAAGAACATGAAGTCTTCAGCGGTGTCATCGCCCTGTTGCTGGGTACGTATTTTGTATAAAAAGAAATCGATTTTACTCCCACAGGAAGCTTTACCCAGGATAAAGAAGGAAAAGCCTCCGCACAAGCATACTAATCTTACTTAATTGGCAAAGCATCGGGAGGCATTGCAGACCTCTCGATCGAAGTTGTATTTACTAGCGGCAACGAAAGCAAGTTGAATCGTTACCAAGCCTTGGGAGTCCCCGAAGTTGGGTTTTGGGAGGATGGAGTATTTGGCCTGTATCATTTGCGATCGCACGGATATGAAAAAATTGACCAAAGCGAAGTTCTCCCCGGTTTAGACATCAACCTGCTGTCTCGCTGCTTGCTGATGGCTTCTAGGGTTGAAGCAGTTAAGGAGTTTCGGCGCGGGATTTCTGCGGTTTAGAGAAAAACTGGTTTGGGCGATCGCTCCCCCATTTATAAATATATTGTTAGGATACAAGACTAATCTTTGTCTTCTTTCATTTGCTGGCGAATGGCTGCCTCAATCTTAGTATCGAAATCCGAATCTCCCACTTTTGTTATGATTGAATTCGACCGCTTTTTCCGCCTGTCTAAGTAGGCTTGAAGTGCAGCTTTATCCCCGCGATTTTTAAGAAAATAACGCTTCAATTCTCCATCAGACATTGCAGTATAATCTACTTTGCTCATTAAAATACCTCCCCATTTGGAGCAATTTCAATCTCAATTTCCTCGTCATATCCAGCCAATACGAACAAGTTTTTGCTTCTCTCGTCAACACAGACGAGGTGAATAGGTTGCAATGCCAAATATGTCAAGTAATAACTGATTCGATACAAACCCTCTAGCTGCGCGTAGGTCGGCATTCAAACCTAAAACTTTATCGAAACTGGTATCTATTGTAGCATTCCTGTTTGCGATCGCACTTTCACCTTCCAAGATAACGTCTGTCACTGCAGCAAAGAGTGATGGAATTTGGTTTGTGGCTCTTGACAGGTATGTATTACAAGTGTAGTATAAAGTTGCGGTAGAAAAGCTCGATCGCTCGACACCAGCAAACAAAATTTAGAAAAAACCTATGCAACCCATCCGACAAGGCGACGTAATTCTCACCCCCGTACCGAAAATCGAAGGAGAAAAAAAACCTCACCTAACTCTCGCCGAAGGTGAAGTCACCGGACATTCTCACCAGATTATTGAGGGACAAGCTGAACTTTACGAAAAAAACGGCACTCTGTACTTGCGGGTGCTTTCACCGACAGCTTTATTGAGTCACGAAGAACACCATGCGATCGCAATTCCCGAAGGTAATTGGATGGTGCGAATTCAGCGGGAATATGAGCCGCAAGGTTGGAGGTATGTCACAGACTAAGGTTAAAAAACTGACGCCAGAACAAGCAGCTTTGATTCCAGTTTATCGGGAAAAGTGGAGAGCCATCGCGCTTTCCACTGGCCCGATAAATCGCTCGCAAGCTGCGGAAACAATAAAATCGGCTTACAGTGCGATCGGCAAAAAAGCACCGGAAATCATTTTTGTCGATCGCCCCTACGAAGCTGCCGATCTAATCGTCAGTCGATTGGACAATCCCAGCAGCGAACTGCGGAGCGAATTTGAGAGAAAACTTCGCAGCCAGCTAGAAAAACAACTGCGACGTTATTTGGGGAGCCAACTAGAAATCGAACTGCAAAGCCAACTGCAAACTCAACTTTCAGCTCGACTTTATACTCAACTGCAAACGCAAATGTGGGAGGCGCACCGCAATTATTTAGCTGGCTTCATAGCAAGCCAATTGCTACCGCAAGAGGTGCTCAATGAGCGGAGTGGAGACATTTACTGGGAAACATTAGGAAAACAATTCAGTAATTGCATTCAACCAGTATTGTGGGCTGCTTATGGCAGTTTGTTGGATTTTTGCATTTCCGTTCTAAATTTACCTCATTCCAACCGCAGAAATTGGATAGTTTTTCAATCGATTGTCCGGGATTGCGGCTTGATTTATCCCTATGAAAAAGTTTGCGTTGTCTGCGAAAAGCCGATCGCACTTTCCGCAGACAGCAACTACCGCCTGCACGCCGAAGGAACACCAGCGGTACAATTTGCCGACGGTGTTTCGATTTACGCCTATCACGGCGTGATTTTGCCGGAATGGTACGGTAGGCTGCACCCGCACCAGTGGCAGTCTAAGTGGGTGTTGAAGGAACAGAATGCGGAAGTTCGGCGGGCGTTAATTCAGGGAATTACTTACGATCGCATTTGTCAAGAATTAGCGGTTACAGAATTAGATAGTTGGCAAGAATACACTCTATTAAGCATCGAGTTTGACGATGATTTTGATTGGGTGGGTAATGCAAAGCCAGTTTATTTGTTAAAAATGACTTGTCCAAGTACGGGACACATTCACGCTTTGCGCGTGCCGCCAAATGTGCGATCGGCTCTTGAGGCAATTCGCTGGGTAAATTGGGGAATCGAGCCAGAGGAGTTTAGCGTGCAAACTTGAAGATTTTTCATGGCCACACAGGCCGGCAGGGGTTTAAACCCCTGCCGGACTAAGGAACTGACGGACAGGCAGACTGAAATTTTACCAAAATAGAATCGGAATTTACTATGTCAGAACCACAAGCAAACCAACCAATTAATTTTAGTAGCTTTGCCGACAGGTGCACGCACAAAGATAGTCTTTCAAAATCGGCAAGAGATACAGTTGAAGTGCTGTTAAAACGGGCTCGCACTTCTAAGTGCAATAAAGCCGCTCGGATACTTTCAAACCTCACGGAACTTTCTCTCGACGGCAATCAAATTACCGACATCACCCCACTGTCGGCACTCACCAACCTGACATCCCTGTATCTCAACAACAATCAAATTACCGACATCACCCCACTGTCGGCACTCACCAACCTGACATCCCTGTATCT
>NZ_JAUBUG010000009.1:0-21025 GCF_036705345.1 Microcoleus sp. B3-D2 | reverse complement strand
CTGTCGGCACTCACCAACCTGACATCCCTGTATCTCAACAACAATCAAATTACCGACATCACTGGGCTGTCGGCACTTACCAACCTGACAGACCTGAATCTCTACTGCAATCAAATTACCGACATCACCTCATTGTCGGCACTCATCAGCCTGACCAGTCTGCGTCTCTTCAGCAATGAAATTACTGACATCGCCCCGCTGTCGGCACTCATCAACCTGAAAAGCTTGTCTCTCCACTGCAATCCCATTATCGGCTTAAATTTGTCGATCGAATTTACACAAAAGTACCTGACGCTCTTCACGGCACCAATTGATTATGAAAAAGCTACACAAACAGTGAAAAAAATATATGCAGCTATCGATAGAGAAGCACCTAAAGTTCTTGTTGCCAGCAGTCTGCCAGCTACTCTAACACTACTAAAACAACTACAAAATGACTGTATAGCACAACATCAAATATCGCCAATAGCGACTGGTAATTCAGGATGGGGCAAGTCGTTGTTAAATGAGTTATATCAATCGGTAGATGTAGGAACTTTGAGTCCGGTGTTGTGGGAGGCTCTATTCGATCAAATAATACTAGATCCGGATGCCGAGCCCATACTCCAGACAGAATTTAATCAATTAGTAGAAAATTACCGAGAATCGCAGGCAGTTGATTTCCTCTCAGATTATAACTATCTACAGCCACTAACCTCTAAGGATCTGCTGAAGCAAATCCATTTGACTGAATTTTTTATCTCGAAATGTGGTTTTACTCTCGACTTGAAAGCCCAAGAACTATTTCACTGCAAGCAACAGTTGTTCGAGGAATGCGGGTGGATCTTGCCGTTTGAGAAAATTTGCATAATTTGCGATCGCCCCCTGCACCTTCGCTTTGACGCTGAAAATCGACTACACGCTGAAGGAGAACCGGCGATCGCATTTGCCGACGGCTACAGTTTATACTTTCACCACGGCGTTAAATTACCCGAAAAATACGGAAGAGTACACCCCGATCGGTGGCAACCAGAATGGCTTTTATCTGAAGAAAATGCCGAACTTCGTCGATTGTTAATTCAGAGAATTGGTTACGATCGCATTTGTCAAGAATTAGCGGTGACAGAATTAGATAGTTGGCAGGAATACACTTTATTAAGCATCGAGTTTGACGATGATTTTGATAACGAGGGCAATGCAAAGCCAGTTTATTTGTTAAAAATGACTTGTCCGAGCACGGGACACATTCACGCTTTGCGAGTGCCGCCTGATGTGACATCTGCTAAAGAAGCAATTCGTTGGGTAAATTGGGATATCGATCCAGAGGAATTTAGCGTGCAAACTTAAAGATTTTCGATCGCCTAATCCATCCAACACAAATCAATGCCCCGCAGTGTGCCAGTTCACAGGGTGGAATGCACAAACCACCGATCGCCCAAAAACGGTTAATAACATGAAGAAGAAGCCCACCCTCGATCGAAGGTGGGCTCAGTTCATGCCAGCTTACCGACAGCTAGGCAATCGGGTCTCTTGGCTGGTAGACGTAAAATATCGGAAAAAGATCCGAACGTCCGAAAAAACTTATCGCCCATCATTCAGCTTCAGTTTACCCAACCGGATCGGGAAAATTGCGCCCCTAGCGATGTTCCCCTGAAACCGGGGAACACTGAGGCTTCAACTTTTCAATAGACTTCTGCAAAAAAGTTCGTCTTGAGCCGGCAGGATGCCCAATCCCTACTCCGCACAAGAATTAAAGTTTTTCCAGAAGTCTTATAATTCTCCTCTTTAACTTTGATTTCTCAACCGATTAGGCATCGTGATCGTGTGCAAAACGACGGAACAGGAAATCTAGGGCGTAGTTCCGCAAATTGTAGTATTCCGGATCTTCCATCATTTGAACCCGATCGCGCGGACGCGGAAAAGGAATCTCCAAAACTTCGCCAATTGTCGCCGATGGGCCATTAGTCATCATCACCAGTCGATCGGCCAAAAACAGCGCTTCATCAATGTCGTGAGTAATCATCAACACCGTACAGCGGTGATCGTTCCAGATTTTCAGCAATTCTTCCTGCAATTCCTCCTTAGTAATTGCGTCCAGAGCACCAAAAGGTTCGTCTAAAATCAGCACTTTCGGGCGAATTGCCAAAGCGCGGGCGATCGAAACCCGCTGCTTCATCCCCCCCGAAATTTGCGGCGGTCTTTTCTGGGCCGCTTCTGTCAATCCCACCATCGCCAAATGCTCATTGACGATCGCATTTTTTTCCACCTTCGACTTATTCGGAAATACAGCATTAACCGCCAGATAAACATTTTCAAACACCGTCCGCCAAGGCAGCAAAGCGTAACCCTGAAACACCACCATGCGATCGGGGCCCGGCTTCGTAATCCGCTGCCCGTTAATCGACACGGTGCCCTGGCTCGGATGGCTAAAACCCGACACCATATTTAACAGTGTTGATTTGCCGCAGCCCGAGTGTCCGATCAGAGTAATAAACTCTCCCTCAGCTACAGTCAGATTGACGTTTTCTAAAGCCCTGTAACCGTTTGGATATTCTTTGTAAACATTGTCCATCACCAAAAAAGGTTGGCGGCGGCCTTTTCCTGGCTGGATTTGAGTTTTGGTGTTGGTTGGGTTTTTAGTGGTGTTGAGCATGGGTTTAGGAAATTGTGAGTGGGTGATTCGCAAAGAAAGAAGGAAGTTCGGCAACGAGCAATGTACGGGATTTAACGGATGTAACGGAAGTCATGAAGAGGGAATTGATCGCTAGCAATTAACAGCTAAAAATCAACAGCTAACAATTAACAATTACCCTATTTTTCTCCAACTAAAAACCGCTCTAAGCAGCTCGGCGGCCGGAATCGAGTACAACTTCCGCCATCGTGAAATCGCGTTTAATCGCCAGATTGTTGAGATAGCCGATCGGATCGTCAGCATTAAACACCGAACCGTCAAACAAGCTGAGAGAACCGCGAGTGTAATTAATATCAGCCATCCCCAGCTCTCGCGCCGCCGTGCTGAACGCACCGACTCGCACCACCCGTTCCAGAATTTCTACCCAGTTGCGCGGGAACACAGTATCGCCCCAGCGCGCCATCTGCACCATGTGCCAGAGTTGTTCGGTGCGGCTTGGGCGGTTCACCCCCTCTCCAGAAAACAAGTGGTGGGCGTATTCCCGCATCGGAGTATCGAGGTTGCAAGCAACAGATTTCGGGTCGCCTAGTTGGATGTAACTCTTGTCGGTGGCGACGTACTCCCTTCCCGCGACAATTTCCGAAACCTCGGCGGCGTGATTTGGATCGGCGCAATAGTTGCAAGCTTCCAGCAAAGCTTTGACTAGAGCAATGTGAGTGTTGGGATAAGCATTTGCCCAGTCTTCCCGCACCCCCAAAATTTTTCCCGGGTGCCCCGGCCACAGTTCCAAATCTGTCGCCACCGTAAAGCCGACTCCTTCCATCGAGGCCCGCAAGTTCCAAGGTTCGCCGACGCAGAAACCGTCAATCGTGCCGCCCTGCAAGTCAACGATCATCTGAGCCGGTGGGATATTTTTCAGCAACACATCGCGATCCGGGTCAATGCCGCCGGAAGCCAGCCAGTAACGCAGCAACAGGTTGTGCATCGAAGAAGGGTGCACGATCGCCATACGGTGCGTTTGCGCGGGCGTTCTCTGGAGCATTTCTTTAAAGTCTGCCAGAGTGTAGATCCCTTGGTCGTAAAAGCGCCTCGCGAGGGTAATTCCGTTGCCATTGCGGCTCATGGTGAGGGCTGTAACCGTCGGAATCGGCTTCTCTTGGTGGCCCCCCAAGCTCAACCACACCGCCATCCCAGATGGCATTTGAGCTGCGTCTAAGTAACCTGCGGCAATGCCGTCTACAATGCCGCGCCAGCTTGTTTCCCGCACGAGGTGGACTTCATCGAGGCCGTGCTTGGCAAAAAAGCCTTTTTCTTTGGCGACAGCGAGGGGAGCGCAGGCTGCGAGGGGGACGAAGCCGAGTTCGAGGTTGACTTTTTCTAGGCCGTGACGGGCGATCGCGGGTACTTTCCGCGCCCGCAGTTTTTTGACGCGCTTCTGCTGGTTGAGGAAGTAAATCATTTCGCTACGAAGAGCGTAGTAGCTGGGGTGTGAGACGACTTCCATCCGCTGGCGGGGGCGGGGGATGTCTACTTCGAGAATCCC
This sequence comes from Microcoleus sp. B3-D2, assembly GCF_036705345.1. Taxonomy (NCBI): domain Bacteria; kingdom Bacillati; phylum Cyanobacteriota; class Cyanophyceae; order Oscillatoriales; family Microcoleaceae; genus Microcoleus; species Microcoleus sp. B3-D2. The sequence goes on along the minus strand of NZ_JAUBUG010000009.1, from coordinate 16,871 downwards.
GCCAATCTTCGATTCTGGGCCGTTGGTGAGCATGACAATGCGATCGCTCAGCAACACGGCCTCATCTACATCGTGCGTTACCATCAGGGCGCTAATTTCGTACTCTTGGCAAATTTCCATCAACTTTTCTTGCAAGTTGCCGCGAGTCAAAGCATCCAAAGCGCCGAAGGGTTCGTCTAAGAGTAACAGTTTGGGGCGCAGGGCCAGAGCACGGGCGATCGCCACGCGCTGTTTTTGTCCGCCTGATAGCAGTGCGGGTTGCTTCTCGGCGTGGGGCGCCAAGCCCACCATATCGATGTGTTTTTGAATGATTTCGAGGCGTTCAGCTTTGGGTAAGCCGCTCATTACCGAGTCTACGGCTAGGGTAATGTTTTCTCTGACCGTCCGCCACGGTAGCAGCGAATAGTTTTGGAATACTACCATGCGATCGGGGCCTGGCTGGGTGATTCTTTGCCCTTCAATTGTCACCAATCCGGATGTCGGCAAATCCAAACCTGCCACCATATTGAGCAGCGTAGATTTGCCGCAGCCCGAGTGTCCAATTAATGAGATAAATTCGCCTTTTTTAATTTCAAGATCGATGCCTTTGAGAGCAATGTATGTGCCACCGTCTGATAAATTAAAAACTTTTTCGACTTGTTCTACTGCAATCAAAACAGACATGATTTTCTTGCCTTTTTTGTAGGTTTGTTATTTAACTGTTGACTGTTGACTGTTAACTGTTGGCTGTTCGCTGTTGACTGTTAGCTGTTGACTGTTGGCTGTTGGCTATTCGCTGTTGATATATAACAGCTAATAGTTAATACATGACTGGATACAGCAACCTGTTTCTTAAACCAACCAAAAAACTTTTTTTAATCCATTAACAAGAGTTTAAAAAAAAGGTTTCTCAGCCTGGGAGTTCGTAATTGCTGTAACCGTGAACCGTCAACAGTCAACCGTCAACAGTCAACCGTCAACAGTCAACATATCTAATTAGCTACTTTCCTTGAGGGGGAGCAATCTTTTGCTGCAACCAAGCCATCATACGATCGAGCAACAAACCAACAGCCCCAATGTAGAACACCGCTAACAGAATTTCGCTGATGTAGTTTTGCTGGTAAGCATTCCAAATAAAGAAGCCGATACCCGTAATCCCAGACATCACAATTTCCGCAGCAATAATCGCCAGCCAAGCTAAACCGATCGCAATTCTCAATCCAGTGAAGATATAAGGAAGCGCCGACGGAAACAAAATATTCATGTAATATTCCTGACGAGAAAGCTGCAGCACTTTCGCCACGTTGTTGTAGTCGTCGGGAATTTGGCGAACACCTTCAGCCGTGTTGATTAAAATCGGCCAAACTGAAGTGATAAAAATCACGAACAAAGCAGCAGGTTCGTTTTGTTGCAGTGCAGCCAGGGCGATCGGCACCCAAGCCAAAGGCGCCACCATCCGCAAAAACTGAAAAAGCGGATCTAAAGCGCGGTTTAGAAAAGGATTTGTACCTACCAAAACACCCGTACCAATTCCCACAATTGCCGCGAGAGTGTAGCCTTTTGCCACCCGTTCCAAACTCGCCAAAGTCTGCCAAAATAAGCCAATTCCGTAGGTTTTGGAGTTCATGAAAGGATACAGCAACAAAATCCGCGTCCGTTCGTCAGTCCAAATGCTGATCGGCCCCGGCAGTTTGATCAGTCCCGTACTTGACAAGAATTGCCAAACCAACAGAAACCCCAAAACTCCTAAAATTGGCGGCAAGATATTTGGGGAATTCTTCTTCCAAAACTCGCCCAAAGCTCCTTGTGCATTGCCGCCTCTCCGACTTGTACTTACAGCCATGCTGCTAATCTCCTATGTCTGGTGCTGTGTATTTTCGAGACTAAATTTCGAGACTAAATTATGGGAAGCTAAGACCCCATCACACTTTTTTAATTGCCAAACTCTTGAGATAAGCTTCTGGCTTTTCCGGGTTAAATTCTGTGCCGTCAAAGAATTTTTCAACGCCGCGAGACGTACTTTTCGGAATGTCAGCATCAGCAACTCCGGCTAATTTTGCTGCGGCTTTCCACAAATCTTCGCGGTTGACTTTATCGATAATTGTCTTAGAATCTGCCAAGGTTGTTGTTGGCAAGAAACCCCAGCGCACGCTTTCGGTTAAGAACCACAAATCGTGACTCTTGTAGGGATAAGAAACGTTGCCGAGGTCGTCTTTCCAGTACAGCGGGCTCATCTTGAAATCGTCGATCTCTGGTTGGCCGTCACCCATGAGGTACTTGCCCTGGTAGGGAGGTGTCAAAACTGCCGGAGCTACGTCAAAGTAGTTTCTGCCAGAAGTAATGGCTACTAATTCTGGGCGATTTTCTGGTTTGTCGCACCACTGCTGCGCTTCGATCAGTCCTGCTAGCAGGGCTTCTGTGGCCTTGGGGTGTTTGTCTACCCAGTCGCCACGAATAGCGAGATATTCCTCTGGGTGATCTTTCCAGATTTGGCCAGTCAGGGCGGACATGAAGCCGATGTCCTCTGTGACGATCCGCAGGGGCCAGGGGTCGCCGGTACTGAAACCGTCCATGCTGCCGGTTTTCATGTTGGCTACGGTTTGCGCTGACGGTACTGTTAGCAACTCGGCTTCTGTGTCGGGATCGATGCCGTTAGCTGCTAGCCAGTAGCGAATCCAAAAGTCTTGGTTGGCTTTGGGGAAGGTGTAGGCTGCTTTGAAGGGCGTGCCTGCTTTTTTGAGGCCTTTCATGTAGTCTTGGGCAGCTTGGTCTAGTTTGAGCCCGATGCCTTTGCCTTGGTGTTTGCTCGCGATCGCAATTCCATTTCCCTGAGTGTTCAACTGGGCTAGAACATACATGGGGATTTGGACGCTGTTTTTGGTAATCAACCCTTTACTAATTTGATAAGGCATGGGCATTTGCCACTGGCCACCGTCAATGCCGCCGCCTGCCGATCCAATTTCTAGGTTATCTCTGGCAGAACCCCAGTTGGCTTGCTTAGCAACTGTTACCTCAGTCATGCCGTATTTGGCAAAAAAGCCTTTTTCTTGGGCAATGATTAAAGGTGCTGCTTCGACGATCGGGATATATCCCAATGTGATTTTAGTGCTTTCAATTCCTTCTACTCTTTTCTCGTTGGCCACAGCCATTACTGAGGTAGCTGCAGGTATTGCGCCGTCAGCACCGGCAGTTGCACCGGGTTCTGGGGGATTTCCCAAACAGCCTTTGAGCAGTATTGAACCCAGGGCAGATGCACCTGCTGTGACGATAAATTTGCGCCTGGAAAATTGATCGGAAAATTGTGTCATAGCCTAGCCTCGCTGCAATTCATAATCTTCTGTAACGACATCACTGAAGTTTATCAATGCGCTTTTTTTCTGTTCGCTAATGGAATTTAGCGAACTGTTTTGAGCGCAGGTTGGCAGGAGGGAGCAAAAGATTTATCGCTAGCATAAGTCTTTAAACTATCCCTGCTGATTTTACACTTTTGATTAACTCAATATTTCGATCGGCCGACTTGTGCGATCTCCCAAAAAGCGAGCAGCACATTTTCTTGGCTTGATAATTAACTCTACCGTACTATTGCAGAAATTCTAAAACAATTATTAAATTTGATTGATAAGTAAATCTTTTAGGATAACGATCTCGATAAGGAACAGTTGGGAAGGGCGAGCCGGTTTGCTTATCAAAACTGGTTCAAACCAAGACTTGCTGGCTAAAGGTTGTAGCGAATGGCGATCGGGGGTCATTCAAATCTATTGCCAATAAGCGGCAAATATCGCCACCACCGCACATTTACTTTGTTAATATATGTTTACTTTTTTTAGGTCGTTAATTGTAGTAATTTATACAGAAACAAATACTATTTTACGATTCTGCTGTTTTCAAACGGTTAACTGGTTTTCATTGGTGGACTAAAATTGGCGCTTAATCGTAAGTGATTTACCGGATATGATATGACGTGGGCTTTTAGGTTCGATTTCTGTAAAACAGAGAAACCCGGTTTCTTCAAGAAACCGGGTTTCTGAACACCCGAAATTACTAATCGGTGGCAGTACCTACAAGTTCGATTAGTTCGGTGGATCAAAGCGGTTGACGGAGAGAGCAACACCAATCATCGGTAGCGCGACTCCGAAACAAATCAGCCACTGATCCAGATTCATCGGAGCCGTCTCAAATATGCGATTGACAAACGGAGAGTTAGCAAAGATGATCTGCAAAATTATCGCCAGGACAATTCCCACACCGAGGGCGGGAGCGCCGCTAACTTCTTCCTTAGAACCGCTAAACTTAGCAATCAAAGAAGGCAACAACTGGCTGAGACTCAACAGGTAAAAAATTCTCCCCATTACCAAAGCTTGAATCGCCATCGTGCGGGCCAGTTCCAAAGTTCCCCACTCCGCTTGGCGCACCCATTCAAACATTCCGAAAATCAGAGTCCAGTTGTAAAGAGAAATAGCGATGATCCGCTTGATCCGATTTCCGGTGAGGAAAGGTTCGTTTACCGGTCGGGGCTGCTGTTTCATGACTCCCGCTGACTTGGGCTCGAAAGCCAGAGGCACTGTCATGGTGATCGAGTTGAGCATATTCAGCCAGAGAATTTGTAGCGACAAAATCGGCAATTCTCGACCTAGGAGCGTGCTGAGCAAAATTGTCATTGACTCCCCGCCGTTGACTGGGAGAATGAAGCTAATTGCTTTGAGCAGATTTTTGTAAACCGATCGCCCTTCTTCTACAGCAGATTCGATCGACGCAAAGTTATCATCGGTAAGAATCATGTCGGCGGCTTCCTTAGAAACCTCAGTACCGCTGCCCATCGCAATCCCGATATCCGCTTGTTTCAGCGCCGGCGCGTCGTTAACGCCGTCTCCCGTCATCGCCACGATTTCGCCTTTCTGCTGCAAAGCTTCTACGAGGCGGAGTTTTTGTTCTGGGGCAACGCGGGCAAAAACTGAGCCGGCTTCTACGGCTTCGCCGAGTTCCTGCTTGCTCATTTCGGCGAGTTGAGCGCCGGTGTAGGCTACAAGTTCTCTGTGGTGTTTAGTTTTGCGGAATCCCATGCGGCGGGCGATCGCCTTAGCTGTAGCGATGTGGTCGCCGGTAATCATTTTGACTTGGATGCCGGCGGTTTGACAAGCTTGGACGGCTGCGATCGCTTCTGCCCGCGGCGGGTCAATCATGCCTTGGAGTCCCAAGAAAATCAGCCCTGACTCCAAATCCGAGTGATCGACGGAATTTTGGCTTTCGGGTACTGGCTTTTTCGCTAAAGCCAAGACGCGCAAGCCTTGCTTTGCCATTTCATCCACTTGATGGTGAATTTGTGCGCGATCGACTTCTACCGGATTTCCTTGGGTATCGAGACTGGAACCGCAGCGGCCGAGAATTGATTCTACTGAACCTTTGACGTACAAAATTTTGCCAGTGGGAGTTCGGTGCAAAGTTGCCATGTATTGAAACTGAGATTCAAAGGGAATTGAATCCAGTCGCGGCATTGACTTTTCTAAAGTTTGCTGGCTCAATTCTGCTTTTTTACCAACAGCAATTAACGCTCCTTCTGTCGGATCTCCAACGACTATCCAATCATCATCTTTAAATTCCAAGTGAGAGTCATTGCAAATCATTCCGGCTTGCAAACATTCTTGCAAAGTTGGAGCTTGACTGACAGTAATTGGCAGTTGGTTGAGTTGAATTTCACCTTCGGGGCTGTATCCCGTACCCGTAACCGAGTAGGATGCGCCACCAGAATAGATTTCTTGCACCGTCATTTGGTTTTCCGTCAAAGTTCCGGTTTTGTCGGAACAGATGACTGTAGCGCCGCCGAGGGTTTCCACTGCGGGCAATTTGCGGACGATCGCGTGGCGATTTGCCATCCGGGAAACGCCTACGGCTAGGGTGACGGTAATGACGGCGGGTAAGCCTTCGGGAATTGCGCCGACAATCAGGGCGACTGCGGGTTCGACTGCTTCTTTAAAGGCTGAAACTCCCGCAGGAACTGGCCGTCCCAATCTGACGGCGAAGGTCAAGGTTGCCATTCCCAACACGAATAACAGCCAGTTTTGACTGAATTGGTTGAATTTGCGGGTTAAGGGCGTGGTGAGGTCGATGTGCCGATCTAATAGTTGGGAGATTTTGCCGGTTTCGGTTTTATTGGCGATCGCAATTACGATGCCGCTAGCTTGGCCAAAAGTGACAAAACTGCCGGCATAGGCCATGTTATCCCGTTCTGCTAGTGGCGTTTCTTTTGGCAGAACTAAGTCTCCAGACTGTCCTAATTCTTTTTCGACAGCAACAGATTCCCCGGTGAGTCCCGATTCGTCGATTTGCAAGTCGCGCACTTTCACTAAGCGCAAGTCTGCCGGTACTTTGTCGCCGGAAGTCAGGATTACTAAGTCACCGACTACGAGTTCTTTGGAGGGAATTCTTAATTTTTTGCCACCCCGAATGACTGTGGCTTCGGTGGTGACAGCTTGGGCTAGGGCTTCAATTTTTTTCTCGGCTCCAGCTTCTTGAATGAAACTAATAGTAGCGTTGGTGGTTGTTACCCCCCAAATTACGCTAGCGTTTAGCCATTCTCCGATCACTGCTTTGATTAAACCTGCACTCAGCAAGATGATCAGGAGGGGTTGGTTAAATTGCAGGATAAATTTTAACCAGGCTGGTTTCGCTGCTTTAACCGTTAGTTCGTTGGGCCCGAATTTCTGTTGGCGATGGTTGGCTTCTGTCGGTTCTAAACCGCTTTCCAGGTTGGTTCCTAAGATAGTTGCAACCTTGGATATTTCTAGGTAGTGCCAATATTGCTCTGCTACGTCTACATCGTTGGCGGCTCTTGATGGCATGATTCTTCCTGAATATTGGGGGTGTGTGAGGAGCTTCGATCGCTCTTTAATAGGCACGCTCAATACAACTCATCGCTCGTTGGAGCGTGAATATATTGAGCGGCTTAATTGTTTGTTGATTACTTTAACGGGCTGTGACTTACATCTATATTACAACGGATGTGGCCGTTTGTGGCAAGAGATTTGGGGAATTTTTTCCGGTGCTACATCTTGTTTGGGACTTGGTGGCTAAGGTGGGAAAAAGTCGATCGAGTCTCTTGACATTTGGCAAATTTTAGGTGCGGTTGAAGAAAGGGAGGACACGGAAGTCACGGATACACGGATTCATTATTGAGCACGAGTCAGGAGTTATCGATCGCATAAATGTTAAAACCTAGTTAAGCGACCATATTGTGAACTTATAGAAATAGTAGTGACGCTGGTACTGGGTTCGGTGGTGTTAGTCTAGGGAATGCGTTTCGGGTGGGTGTTAGTTCGATCGTCCGTTGCGGCTAAGGATTTGTTTAAGCGCAGAAATTCCCTCGCCCTGGCTTTCGCGATGCGATCGCGTGCGAACACTTTGACTTGGATGCCGACTGTTTGACAAGCTGGGAGGGCAAGGATCTCAATTCGTGACTCAATGCTATCAATTGCTCGTCTGCTATCCCAAAAAACTGAGCGCCATTTAGACAATTGAATTGAGATTTTGGGCTGCATCGTTCAATTGTTGAGTGCCTACTTTGGTTTGAGTAATACCACTAGCGGTTTCTTTTGCCGATAGGTTGAGGCTGTTCATCGCATCCACTACTTGTTGAATGGCCACTGCTTGTTGTTGAGCAGTTAGAGAAATTTGTTGATTGTTCAATACCACATTGTTAACAGCATTTGCTATTTCCGAGAAAGCTGCTGCCGTTTCTTGACTAATTTTGGTTCCTAATTCTACTGTTCTAGTACCTTCCTTTGTCACCGTTACCGTGGAATTTATCGCATTCTTGATATCATCGACAAGGCGGTTAATTTTCTCGGCTGATTTCTTACTTTGGTCTGCTAGTTTGCGGATTTCTGTGGCTATGACAGTAAAACCTTTGGCGTTTTCGCCCGCCCTGACTGCTTCTACTGAGGCATTGAGTGCCAGCATATTTGTTTGATTGGCTAAATCTGTGACATCAGTAGAGATATTGCCAATCTGATGGGTTTGTTCGCTCAATTGCAGAATTTGTGCCGCGATCGCCCCGACATTTTCTTTCAATATTATCATCGATTCCAGGGTTTGCTCCACTGCTAGGGTTCCCTTTTCAGTGCTCTTTAAAGCTTGCCGTGCAGATTCCGCACCAGCTTGGGCTTGTTGGGCTGATTGTTGGGAAGCCGCGCCCAACTCATCCATTGTGATTGTAGTTTGATTTACAGAGCTCGATTGCTGTGCGGCTGTGCGTTCCTGTTGCTCCACTGTGGCCGCAATTTCTGTGGAAGAACTGGCGATCGTATTTGCTACCTGATTGATTGGTCGGATAATTTTATCAAAAATAAATAATACAATAAATGAACCCAATACTACAGCAACAACCGTACCTCCTATAGAAACAATCGTGGCTAATTGCTCCGACTGTTTTGCTAATTTTGTTCGTTGAACCAGTAAAGCATCTTCTACCGTAAGCATTTCTGCCAGCTTATCCCTAATTTCATCCATTAATATCTTGCCTTTACCTGAAATCACCAATGCTCTTAGTTCTGGTTCTTTTCCAGCTCTTTTCAGAGATATAGTTGCCGCTAATTCATCTAGTTTTTGCTGAGCAAAATTTTCAACTTGCTCCAACCTTTTAACTTGCTCAGGGTTATCTTTTATTAACTCTTTTGTATCATTTACTGTTTTATAAAAGGCGAGTCTCCCCTTTTTGTAAGGTTCTAAAAATTCCTCCTTTCCAGTGAATATAAACCCGCGCTGTCCTGTTTCAGCATCCAATAAATCTTTTTCTAGGGCTTGCAAATTTGTCTTAACTACATAAGTGTGCGTTTGCAACTCAATAGCTGCGGCTAAATTATCCATACTCAATTTAGTTGCCAATCCGATGCTAATCATTAACAAAAAAATTGAGCCGAAGCCCAACGGAACTACTTTACTAAGCCGAATAATATTTTGTGACATTTAACTTGTTACTCCTTGATTAGTTGTTTACTTTGGCGTTGGAAGTTGCAGCCTCAATAATTTCCGGCTCTTGTTCACCAAAGTAGTTATTTAATTCCTAATACTCATTCAGAATTAATGCCCCTTTTTTGGTGGAGAAAACTTCCAGCGCTGCTTTTTGCTTTCCTTGCTTTACTAACTCAACCATTGACTCAGACCGATCAAGAAAAATCTGGCAAAACTTAATGTCGAGCAAGCTATGCAGGTCAAAGCCTTTAGGATTAAGGGTTATTTTACCTACTGCGATTTTGGATAAATCTTGTTTATTCGATTGTAGCGATAAGTTGAGGAACGAAACCCAAACATCGTCAAATTCTCTCCCCCACTTTTCCTCTCTCCCACTATTGATTGGGTTCAAGTCGATCGCATCAATGTTAAAACCTAGTTAAGCAACAAAATTTTAAGGTCATGGAAATAGTAGTGACGCTGCTGCTGGGTTCGGTGCTGTTAGTCTGGGGAATGCGGTTCGGGCCGGTGTTAGTTCGATCGTCCGTTACAGAAGAGGATTTGTTTAAGGGCAGAAATTCGATCGCCCGCCCTGGCTTTCGCGATGCACTCGCCTGCGATCATTTTGACTTGGATGCCGACTGTTTGACAAGCTGGGATGGCTGCCAGATATATTCATGACCGAAAGCATCCAGGATACAAGCCCCCGGATTCATTCCGAAAGCAGACTCAGGACCCAGAAATAAAAAACCTGTATCCGATCAACAGGCCCCCGAATTTATCCGTGGGGTCAATGCTTGAATCTAAAATCTAAAATCTAAAATCGATGGACTCAATGCTATCAATTGCTAGTCTGCTAGCCCAAAAGACTAAGCGCCCTTTAGACAATTGAATTGAGATTTTGGGCTGCATCGTTCAATTGTTGAGTGCCTACTTTGGTTTGAGTAATACCACTAGCAGTTTCTTTTGCCGCTAGGTTGAGGCTGTTCATCGCCTCCACTACTTGTTGAATGGCCACTGCTTGTTGTTGAGCAGTTAGAGAAATTTGTTGATTGTTCAATACCACATTGTTAACAGCATTTGCTATTTCCGAGAAAGCTGCTGCCGTTTCTTGACTAATTTTGGTTCCTGATTCTACTGTTTTAGTACCTTCCTTTGTCACCGTTACGGTAGAATCGATCGCATTTTTGATATCATCGACAAGGCGGTTAATTTTCGCGGCTGATTTCTTACTTTGGTCTGCTAGTTTGCGGATTTCTGTGGCTATGACAGTAAAACCTTTGGCGTTTTCGCCCGCCCTGACTGCTTCTACTGAGGCATTCAGTGCCAGCATATTTGTTTGATTGGCTAAATCTGTGACATCAGTAGAGATATTGCCAATCTGATGGGTTTGTTCGCTCAATTGCAGAATTTGTGCCGCTATCGCCCCGACATTTTCTTTCAATATTATCATCGATTCCAGGGTTTGCTCCACTGCTAGGGTTCCCTTTTCAGTGCTCTTTAAAGCTTGCCGTGCAGATTCCGCACCAGCTTGGGCTTGTTGGGCTGATTGTTGGGAAGCAGCGCCCAACTCATCCATTGTGATTGTAGTTTGATTTACAGAGCTAGATTGCTGTTTGGCTGTGCGTTCCTGTTGTTCAACTGTGGCAGCAATCTCTGTGGAAGAACTGGCGATCGCATTCACTGCGTTACTAATTGTTTTAGCAATACCTGAAGAGATTAAAAAGGCAGCAAGTAAGGCGATTGTGATGCCTAAGACGGCACCGACCAAAACGGCAGCGACTAAAAATCTGATATTTTCTTCTGCGTTGGAAGTTGCAGCGTCCATAATTTCATGCTCTTTTTCATTAAAAGAGCGATTTACTTCGTTAAATTCATTGATGATTAATGTCCCTTTTTTTGTGGCAAAAACTTCTAGCGCTTCTTTTTGCTTTCCTTGCTTGACTAAATTAATCATTTGTCCACCAAAATCATCATATTGTTTTTGTAAGCCCATCATTTTTTGCAATCGCTCTTTTTGGCTAGGATTTTCAATCGTCTTGCCTAGAGATGCTGCTGTTTCTTCAAATGTTTGTAAACTTTTTTGATAAGCATTTAAATAATCTCCATCCTTGATCAGAATATAGCCCCTAGTATCTGCCACCATCTGGGCCATGTAAAAACTCATATAATCTGTCCCTTCTATGGCAATAAGCGAGATTTTTGTTTGTTTATATGACTCGGCTATCTTACTGGCGCTAGAGAAAACTGGCGCTACTAATCCTACAAATAAAGCAATGGGAACTGCATATCCGAGTAACATCTGGTTTCTCAGCTTTAAGTTGACAAACATAGCAATCTCTCCTTTGGGGTTAGGTAGCTGAATTATCTGATTGTCACCATTGATTCACACTCATAAATAAAAACCTGGCAAAACTTAATGTCTAGCAAGCGATGCAGGCAAAGCCTTTAGGATTAATGGTTGTTCTACCTGCTGCGATTTTGGTTGGATAAATCTTGTTTATTCGATTGTAGCCGGAAATTGAAGAACGAAACCCAAACATCGTCAAATTCTCTCCCCCACTCTTCCTCTCTCCCACTCTTGATTTGCCTCCAAGTCGATCGCAGAAATGTTACAACCTAGTTAAGCAACAAAATTTTGAGTTCATGGAAATAGTAGTGACGCTGGTGCTGGGTGCGGTGCTGTTTGTCTGGGGAATGCGGTTCGGGCGGGTGTTAGTTCGATCTGGAGTGACGGCTAATGATTTGTTTAAGGGCAGAAATTCGATCGCCCTAGCTTTTTTGGTTTTTTATATTGCCTTGCTGCTACTGGCTCTAAATATGCCTCAAATGCCTGCTTTGCCGATCGAGTGGCGCTTTCACGGGATGCAAGTTACTTGGACTTTGCTACGAGTGATGTTGATGGGAGTCTGCGGTATTGGCTTTAGTATAAGTTGGTTGACAGCGCGACCCCAAGTAATCGCAGTAATTTTAATTTGCTTGTTGGGATTGGGAGGATTTACAGGCGCTGAAAACTATTTTATGGCGCCAATTTACGATGATTTAATAGATAATTTGCAGCCAAACGGTGTATTTCGGCAAACATCTAACAGCAGTTGCGCCCCCGCGGCCCTAGCAACAGTGTTAAGGCGTTGGGGAATCGAGGCGACGGAATCGAGTGTAGCGCGTTTTGCCCGGACGAGTCGCTTGGGAACTTCCATGCCGCAGTTAATTATAGCAGCAAGAGCTTTGGGCGTAAATGCGATCGAACTAAGGCCTACTTGGGAGCAAATTCAGCAAATTAATCGCCCCGGAGTTCTAGCAGTTTGGCTGTTTGACGGTTCTCGGAAGCTACCCCACGCGGTCGCTTTGCTGGGAATGAATGACAGTGTAGCTGCCATTGGAGACCCGGCCCGGGGCAAGATTTTCTATTTAGATAGGCCAACTTTTGCCTACATTTGGCGAGAAGAATACGTGCCGATTTTCCGGTCTGCGGATATCTTGTTAAGCGATCGGCAAGCTATTGACTATTTGAGTAAATTAGGATATAATTCTGGTAATTTGCAAGCAGATATTGAGCGCTTTCAAAAAGACAAAAAATTAAAAATCAGCGGCCACTTAGACCCCATGACTGAGTTAATGTTGAGCGGCAGTTTTTTGGAAGGAGTCCCCCGATTGGATGGGAAATAGTTATTAAAAATCATCAAGCGCAGAGGCACTCTTGACCGACAGAAAATAGGAATGATGCGGTTTTTTTTCAAACAATCTTTGAGTCATTCGTTCATAGGGCTCGCAAATATTCGATCGCCCCAGCAGACGATCGACGATCGCACCTTCGTAGCATGGCTGCATGAAATTACCCATATAACCGTAGGCAGTTGCATCTAATTCCTCCTCTATTTTAGGCGTTGCAGAATTTGAGGAGGATTCATGTGGGGAGTAGGGTTAGGCGTCCCGCCTGCTGTGAAAATACACGCCTTCGGGGTGCGAGAATCCATGCCACAAAACCATCACAATCATCCCGCAATTACGGAACACCCTATTTTTAAGGTCGATCGCACCTTGGCCACCCCTCACCGTTTTTGACAATTGGGAACAGTTGAATCGCTCTTTTTAGGCTCAGACAGCTTGACTTCCCATCCAGGTAACTTCCACCAATTAACTCGCTGATTCGGTTGAATCCAGAAGTTTAGCTGCGTGATCTTGCCATCCTCAAATCTGAGTGTAGGAAAGGTAGGATAACTGGTATCATCGGTTTCGCGATAAGTGCGTCCCAGGTAATTTAGGCAGGCCCTTAATCCATCACTAATTCCCAATTCTTCCACTCCCGTTCCCTTCAATTTGGCATCATCGTAGCTGAAAGAACCGTTGAATGAATTCCCCGCTAACCCGCCTTTGGTAACAGTGATGGTGAAATCGTAGGTTACGGGAACTGCGTAGGCTTGGGTTGCAGTGACAACTGTGCTCAGAAGAGTCGTGGCGATCGCCACCGAGAGTTTTGAAATTGCTTGCACACTCGCCTCCCGAAAAAGAACAACACTATAAATTTCGCTTTCAGTCATCGGGAAACTCCTTGATTACACTTCTCTAGTAAGTGATTTACCGGATATGATATCATACGTAATCAGTTAAATGCGATCGCAGCCGACTTCCAAGCGAACAAAAATTACCGCCTCTGCTTGATCGTATATACTTTTTTTCACTGAAAACCCCAAGAGAAAACACTCGTCTTTAATCGCCCAGAATTAACTCGGTAGATTGAACAATATTCATTCCCGCCGCCGCAAATCTTTGAAAAGCTGCATCTGCTTGTTCCGTAAAATCAACAACACCCGGAACAACCACAGGCGAAGTGCAATCTTCCAGCAAATAAACCTTCTTTGCCAAATTCGGATCTCGCGCCCAAATTTCCGTTAACAAATCATCAGTTGTCCAAGCAACGCAGTGACTTTTGGCTTGTCCGGCAATAATTACTGCATCAAAATCGAGTAATTTATTAATAAAATTAGCATTTTTTTGAGCAAGAGAATTGCCATCCGACCCGTCTAAGACTTCCGGTCGCAAAACAGAATAGTTTTCTGTTAGCGGATATCTTATTAAGTGACCAACAAGCTATTGACTATTTGAGTAAATTAGGAGATAATAGCGGCCATTTAAAAGCAGATATAGAGCGCTTTCAAACAGATAAAAAATTGCAAGTCAGCGGTAAACTAGATAGGATGACTGAATTAATGTTGAGCGGCTCTTTTTTGGAGGGAGTGCCGAGATTGGATGGGAAATAAGTATTAAAAATCATGAAGTGTAGATACTGTCTTGATCTGTCAAGGGGTAGCGAGCAAATAAGTTGGATCGAAAGGCTTTTGGGACTTTAAAATACCAAAAGCCAAATGCACCAACTTCCTCATCAAAGCACCAATCACCTGCATTTTGACCTTTCCACGACCCAATAATCGCTCAGTCATGGCTTTGAGCAAAGGATTACAACGCATCGCCACCACCGCAGGCATATACAATGCCTTTCGCAATCGGACATTTCCCGTACAAGACAAACGAGTTTTGCCATGCACAGAAGTTCCTGAACTACGCTCACAGGGGGTCAAACCTGCATAAGCTGCGAGTTGACGAGCATTTTTGTAATCTTCAATCCGACCAACTTCAGCTAACAATACAGCGGCAGTTTGTTCTCCAACTCCCGGAATCGAAGTCAATAGCTCGCGCTGCTGTTTTAAATGTGGATGTTGCTCAAAATGATCGCTAATCATTTTTTTGATTTCTGCTTGTTGTTCTTTGATGTATTCCAAATGAGCTCTGGTAAGTTTAGCTACGGAAACTGTAGCTGTTTCTAAACGATTCTCTTCCTGTTGATACATTTGGGTCAAAGATTCTAGTCGTCGCAGTAAAGCTTGTAATTCCTTGACTTCAAACGGGGTTGGCTTCCAGAATGACGGTTTAATCGCTGCACAAAAACGAGCAATTAATGCTGCATCTACAGAGTCGGTTTTAGTACGCAAAAGTTCGCTTTTAGCAAACCCTTTAATCCGAGCCGGATTAACCACACTCACCTGGTAGCCTGCTTCATACAGAAATTCAGCTAGGGCATCTCCATAAATGCTCGTGGCTTCCATACAAGCATGAAGTTCTTCAACACCTTGTTTTTTGAGCCAGTGATTTAAGCTCTCAAACCCTTCGGTATTATTCGTGAACTTTTTGGGTTTTGAGCCACGTTCTTCTTTCAATAAAAAAACATGAAAGTCTTTTTTACTGATATCTATGCCTAAAAATGTCGGTGTCATTGTTTGCTCCAAGCTCCCTGTTTGTATGAAAGAACATGACAGGCAATTTAACTAACCTTATAAATGCAGGCTGTCCCGTGAAAACGAGCGCCTAAGATACTGTCCAGCTTTTTATATGCGCCTGTCATCAGTCATGGGAGCTTATCTACGCAACAGACTTGTGAGTGTCTAAGGGGCGGGCCAACTTCACCAATTTCTGATGTCCGATCACAACACTTTTTACTGTCATGTGTACCTTAAGGAAGAAACTTTAATGGTTTCTTTATCTTTACTCGTGTTACGATTCAATTACAACCGTGTCTGCGGTTCGATTACAACCGTGTCTGCGGTTCTATAGCCTGCGGTCTACGGTTTAAGCGCCTGACTCTTTTAAGATACAAGGGGCGGGTTTTACCAACCAGAACTGCCTAAAATTGCTCGTCTCAAAAGCCCGCCCCCACCCTACTAAAAATAAAAATCTACCTTATTTATAATAAGGTAGATTTTTTTGACCCTTCCAATGAATAATATTTATATTTTTACCAAATTAGCTCTTTATTAAGGCTAAACTCAGCAGGCAATGGTTGTAACTTTTCAGCAACACCTAAAAGATAATCTTTGGCGAAGTTATCGATGTTTGTGCTGTTTTTTGATAAACATGAACTTAACAATATAGGTTGAGAAAGCCCTTTAAGTGTCACACCTGCTATCTCATAATTTAATATATCTGGATAAATATCTTGAAAAACGGCATCGGCAAAATTACCATCGAATAGCTCCACAAATGCAAAAATAACTTGTCGGGCATCAAAAAAATAACAACTTCCTAGGAGTTGCTGTTCAGGGCTGATGTAAAAACGTTTTTTTGTACGAGCTGCAGAGCTTTTCCATAACAATTGTCCCATATTTTGCCTACACAAAACTAAAATATGTAACTGCTGCTCTTCATATACACCAGCAACCAAACCCCGAAATAAATCTGACGGCTCTCTGGGAATCGTTTGCCCATTAAGCGATTTGTATATTACTGAAGGAAAAAGAGGCTGGCTGGCGAGCTTAAGCAATCGCTGCAACTCAGAAAACCGGGCACTGGTTTTGGGCAAATATTTCTTGACTTTGCCATAGTTCAGTAAGGGATTAAATTGCTCGATATATTGACACTCTAACTCTTTCAATTCAGAAACGGAAGCTAGAATATATTTAATAACGATTTTATCCAATCCTTTTCTAGCAAGTTGCTTGTAGCGGTGATGGCTCGCTCCTGCCCAACGTTTCCGTAAGTTTTTGGCTTGACCAATATAAAATAATTGTTCGCGTTCACCGACCACAAAATAAATACCTGGATGGTCAGGAAGCTGGTGGCGAAGGCGTAGGGGTAACTGCCCAGACAAAGGCTCTACACTACTTGGATTCATAATTTCATTATCCTTGTTTGTTTTATTATTTAATAGCTAACCGGATTTAATATCACGAGTTAAGCAGCGATTGACTGAGCGATCTTTACGCTCGCAGATAGGACGGCGGTACCTGCGATAGACAACCCGCGCTCTGTACGGATAATAGCCGACGGAGCATTAGATACTAAGCTCATACTCATAGCCTGTTACTAACTTATGTTTATTGTATAGCGTTTCTCAGATAGATGAGGTACAATAACAGCAGTGAGTAAACCAATTCCTCATATCGGATAATGTAACT
>NZ_JAUBUG010000166.1:0-2749 GCF_036705345.1 Microcoleus sp. B3-D2 | reverse complement strand
CGATTACACCAATGAGCCCATTGTGGTGAATTTTGCCGCTGGGGATTCTACACCCCAAACCATCACCATTCCGATCGTCAACGACACCTTGGTGGAGGGTAACGAAACTGTCAACTTAAGTTTGGGTAGCCCTACAGGTAATGCCTCGATTGGAACCCAAAGTACTGCCACTTTGAACATAGTGGACGATGACAGCACCCTGCAATTTAGTGACCCTACCTTCAGCGTCATCGAAGATGAGGGTGTGGTAGAAGTGACAGTCACTCGCACGGGCATTCCGACTGGCGCCGTCTCAGCCACGGTGAACTTGACAGATGGTACCGCTACCGCTGCCGTGGACTACGACGGTACTCCGATTGTGGTGAATTTTGCCGATGGGGATTCGGAACCCAAAACCGTCCTCATTCCGATCGGCAAGGACACGGTGGTGGAGGGTGACGAAACTGTCAACTTAAGTTTGGTTAGCCCTACAGGTAGTGCCTCGATTGGAACCCCAGATACGGCCATTTTGACCATAGTGGACGATGACAGCACCCTGCAATTTAGTGACCCTACCTTTAGCGTCATCGAAGATGAGGGTGTGGTAGAAGTGACAGTCACTCGCACGGGCATTCCGACTGGCGCCGTCTCAGCCACGGTGAACTTGACAGATGGTACCGCTACCGCTGCCGTGGACTACGACGGTACTCCGATTGTGGTGAATTTTGCCGATGGGGATTCGGAACCCAAAACCGTCCTCATTCCGATCGGCAAGGACACGGTGGTGGAGGGTGACGAAACTGTCAACTTAAGTTTGGTTAGCCCTACAGGTAGTGCCTCGATTGGAACCCCAGATATGGCCATTTTGACCATAGTGGACGATGACAGCACCCTGGAATTTAGTGACCCTACCTTTAGCGTCATCGAAGATGAGGGTGTGGTAGAAGTGACAGTCACTCGCACGGGCATTCCGACTGGCGCCGTCTCAGCCACGGTGAACTTGACAGATGGTACCGCTACCGCTGCCGTGGACTACGACGGTACTCCGATTGTGGTGAATTTTGCCGATGGGGATTCGGAACCCAAAACCGTCCTCATTCCGATCGGCAAGGACACGGTGGTGGAGGGTGACGAAACTGTCAGCTTAACTTTGGATAGTGCTACAGGCGCCACGATTGGAGAGCTAAGTACCGCCACTTTGAACATAGTGGACGATGACAGCACCCTGGAATTTAGTGCTCCTACTTTCAGCGTCAACGAAGATGGAACGACGATTGCAGCCGTAACAGTTACACGCACTGGCAGTACGACTGGTGCCGCCTCAGCCACGGTGAACTTGAGCGATGGTACTGCTGTTGCCCCTGGCGATTACACCAATGAGCCCATTGTGGTGAATTTTGCCGCTGGGGATTCTACACCCCAAACCATCACCATTCCGATCGCCAACGATACTGTGGTGGAGAATGAGGAAACAGTCAACTTAAGTTTGGCTATTGCTACAGGCGCCACGATTGGAAGGCAAAGCACCGCCATTTTGAACATCGTAGACAATGATGGTGCAGCTACTCCGCTCGATCCCTTAAGTGCAGCGAGTATTGTCAATGATCCACTTACTGACTTTCGTTCGGCTAGTGCGATCGGTGGTATCGGGCTGCTGGATTCCAGCTTGCTTGGTGGTTCAGCGCTGCCAACAGTGGATATGAGCAATTTCATCACCAACTATTTCAATGGGGTGGCGATCGCTAATCCTAGTGTGACAGTCAATGCCACCCAGAACTTGTGGGATTTATACATAAAACCGATTGTGGGCGGCCTCGACCAGAATCCCATTGCTGGGGCTGGTACTGCATCGAGATCCTTCAACCCATTGTTTTAGTCGGTCTTATAGCACCCTTTCAAGGTCGTACTCTTATAGCAATCCTTCCAGGAGTCGTAAATTTTTTACCCCACCCCAACCCTCCCCGAACCCGCTCGGGAGTAAGAAATTCACAAATGATGCGAGGATTGCTATAGATGCTACGCCCGTTATTCGAGTACGACCTTGAACCCTTGTATATTGAAAGAAGTAGATGGCGATTTGCCATTGGGTGGGGGTTTTTGAGATTGTCGGTTTTTGGCAATTATTGTGGGTAAAACCCGCCCCTAAAATTAGCGATTGGATATTATGGTTTTTTTGCGCTTACCTACTTAATCCTTAATTTGTTGATAAGCTTGCTGACACTGTTCAAAGGTTGAGGCGGAAGCTTCCGCATTCCCGAAATATAGTTGCTGATGTATTGTTATCACAGTTTCGTAAGGCACTGGCTGAGGTAATTGCTCGATTAATTGCAAATATTCGCCATCAGTGCGGCTGGGTTGGTGAACCGCGGTTCCCGCATCATTTAACCGCTGCAACAAAGCCATGTAAAGACAGCGGCAAGCTTGGCGGTATTTGCCTTGCTGCTGCAACTTTTGCGATCGCAACAACCACTCTGCTACCGACAAATCGTTAATTGTTTTTTTCGCACTTCCATCAGTTGTTTGATATTATGTCCGGTAGTACAACCATAGTAAAATAGCTAAGTATACCCTTTGTAAAAAGCATCTATCTGACCAATGCCAAAACGTATTAGCATTGAACCACATCTATCGTTACGAGAACTAGAACAGCGTTACCGTCAAGCAAAACACCCGGTTGAAAGAAGTCATTACCAAATTATACCAAATCCGGGTTAGTTACCCCCGTTATGATGGCGATTGAGGGCCAGGGGCGCCCGCTTGCCCTCTATGT